>CAIUPC010000891.1 GCA_903900905.1 uncultured Acetobacteraceae bacterium | reverse complement strand
TCCCCCTCCCCCCAACCCCCTCCCGCAAGGGGAGGGGGAGATGTTAACTGTATCCCACAGTCACCTCCCGATGAGGGGCCGGTATGCACCGTCAACCGCATCGTCTGGCGCGATTCCGGCGCCAGCGGCGGCCCTCGCACGATCCCGGAGGAAACACCGATAGCCCTGACCTATAACCGCGCCACCCATGCGGTGATGCTGGCGACTCCAGCCGATCTGGAGGATTTCGCGGTGGGGTTTAGTCTGGCGGAGGGGATTGTTGGGTCGGCGGCCGAAATCCGGGAATGCGAGATCGTTGCCGTCCCCGATGGTATCGAATTGCGCATGTCGCTGGATGGCGCGCGTCTGGATGCCTTGACCCATCGGCAACGGCGGTTGGCCGGACCCAGCGGCTGCGGGTTGTGCGGGTTGGACAGCCTGGCCAGCGCGATCCGGCCGGTGCCGCGGGTTGCCGGCTCGGGGACCTTCACGCCTGCGATGGTTCAGGCCGCCATGGCGTCCATGCCAATCGCGCAGGTGCTGAACCAGCAGACCCGGGCGGTGCATGCGGCGGCTTTCTGGACCCCGGCACAGGGTTTGGTGGCACTGCGGGAGGATGTTGGTCGGCATAACGCGCTCGATAAGCTCGCTGGCGCGCTGGCGCGGGCGGGGATCGACGCGGCCTCCGGCCTGCTGCTGCTCAGTTCCCGGGTGTCGGTGGAGATGGTGCAAAAGGCCGCGACGCTGGGCGCGCCGGTGATCGTCGCGGTGTCCGCCCCCACCGCGCTGGCGGTGCGCGTGGCCGACTCCGCCGGCATCACGCTGATCGGCATCGCCCGTCAGGACGGGTTCGAGATATTTACCCACCCAGATCGTATCATGCAGGATTCCGCCTACCATGTCGCCTGACAAGCTCGCTTACATGGCCAACCAGATTGGCAAGTTCTTCCTGTCGCAGACCAGCGAGGATGGGGTCGCGTCGATCACCGACCATCTGAAGAAATTCTGGGATCCGCGGATGCGCAGGGATCTGGTGGCGCATATCGATCAGGTCACGCTGGACCCGATGGTGCGGCAGGCGGTGGAGCGGTTGCGGTAGCAGTCCCCTGCGGCGGGACGGCTGCACCATGCCAGATGCCGTCGATGTCGGCCCTCCGGCGGTGCCCCAAACGCGTCATGCTGACGGAGGTCAGCACCCACGCCTTGGCAACGTCCACCGTGAGGAAGGCGTGGATGCCGACCTCCGTCGGCATGACGAGGTACGGCGGTCGCTATCAGTCCAGCATATGCCCCATACGGGCCGCCTTCGTATTCAGATACTCGTCGTTCACCCCGTTCGGGGCGAAGGCATGCGCCTCCCGCCCGACAACCTCGACCCCGCAGGCCGCCAGCGCGGCCAGCTTGTCCGGGTTGTTGGTCAGCAGCCGCACCCGCTTGATGCCGAGATCCACCAGCATCAGCGCCGCGACCAGGAAGTTGCGCTCATCCGCGCCCCAGCCCAGCACCCGGTTGGCATCCAGCGTGTCCAGCCCGCGATCCTGCAGCGTATAGGCGCGGAGCTTGTTGATCAGACCAATGCCCCTGCCCTCCTGCGCGAGATAGAGCAGCACGCCGGCGCCGTCCTCGGCCATCTTGGCGATCGCGCCACGCAGCTGCTCCCCGCAATCGCAGCGCATGCTGCCGAGCAGATCGCCAGTGAAGCATTCGGAATGGATGCGCACCAACGGCGCCTCCGCCGTCTCGGGCGAGCCAACCAGGATCGCGAGGTGCTCGATCGCCGAAGCCTCGGCGCGAAAGGCAACCACGCGCGAATCCGGCGCGCCGTTCAACGGCACCGGCGCGGAGGCAATGCGGCGCAGGCCCGCCGTCTCCCCCGCCGGATAATCCAGCACATCGCGCGCCGCGACTGCGATCAATCCGTGTGACGCGACCGCTGCCTCGATCCCCGGCGCAACCGGCACCGCGACCAGCGCGGGCAGGAGCCGGCCGAGCTTGGCCAAAGTGAGCGCGGCCAGAGCCGCCTGCGGCAAGGGCGCGGGTTCCAGCGCCGTCCGCGCAGCCGCCTGCCGTGCCGTTGGGTCGGCGAAACCGCGGAGCGCTTCAACATTCAGCAACGCGTCCGGCAGCAAGGCCGCGACCGCCACCGCGCCATTCTCAACCGATCGGCGGAGCACCGCGGCGCCGCGTACGGGCGCGACCAGCAGCACAGGTTGCGCCGTCGCGAGGGCGCGCAGCTCCGCCACCGCGCCAGGACCCGCGGTCTCGGCGGCGAGGATCAGCAGGTTTTCGTCCCCGGTCAGCAGCACGGGGACACCGCGCCGCAGATCGGAGGCCGCACGATGGATCAGGCGTGGTGCGAGGGGTGAGAAAGATGCATCATTCATGGGCACGGATAATGGTCGCTCCCCCCGGTTCCAACAATAGCACCCGTTCGCACATCGGCCCCTTGCCGAGCGCAAGCGTGCGGTCAAGAATGTGACCCATCACACAGAGCCTGTGCCGCTTGCGCGGTACAGACGGGCCGGGCCCGCGATGAAGCGGCGGACCGATGTGGGTTGATTGGCACCCGAGGTGCCAAAAGGGAGTGAAAATGCCGGCTGGACGCCCGATCCTGATCGTCGACGATGAAGATGCCCTGCGTGAAACGCTGGCGGAACAACTGTCCATTGATGGCGAATTCGAGATCGCCGAGGCCCAAACCATCGCGCAAGCGGAACGCATGCTGACGGCCAAGGACGCCCGCTACGATGCCGTGATCCTGGACGTGGGCCTGCCGGACGGCGATGGCCGCGACCTCTGCCAGAAGCTGCGCAAGATCGGTTTGAAAATGCCGATCATCATTCTGACGGGTTCGGATGATGATGCGGATGTGGTGCGGGGGCTGGAAGCCGGCGCCAACGACTATATCGCCAAGCCCTTCCGCCTCGCGGTGTTGCTGGCCCGGTTGCGCCGCCAGCTCAGTATTTTTGAGAACAGCGAAGACGCCTTCTTCCCCATCGGCCCCTATGTCTTCCGCCCCGCCAGCAAGCTGCTGGAGGAAAAGGCGAAAAACAAGCGCATCCGCCTGACGGAAAAAGAGGCCGCGATCCTGAAATACCTCTACCGCGCCGGCACCCGCCCGGTGGTGCGGCAGGTGCTGCTGAACGAGGTCTGGGGCTACAACGCGGCGGTCACCACGCATACGTTGGAAACCCATATCTACCGGCTGCGCCAGAAGATCGAAGCCGACCCGACCAATGCGACGCTGCTTCTGACGGAGGGCGGGGGCTACCGGCTGGATCCTGGCGGGCAGAGTATTCCGCCGGTCTGACGGCGGATATGGG
>CAIUPC010000890.1 GCA_903900905.1 uncultured Acetobacteraceae bacterium | reverse complement strand
GCGCAGGAGGAAAGCTGGCGCACCGCCTGCATTCTGGCCGGCACGTTGACGGACCGGGAGTTGCTCGATGACAACCTGCCGGCCGAAGACCTGCTCTACCGGCTGTTCCATTCGGAGGGTGTGGCCGTCGATCGCGCCCGGGCTTTGTCCTATGGCTGCCGCTGCTCGCGCTCCCGGCTGTCGGGCATTCTACAGGGCTTCTCCGACGACGACCTCGATCACATGGCGATCGAGGGCACCATCACCATGACCTGCGAATTCTGCCATTACGACTTCCGCTTCCCGCGGGAGGAGATGCATGGCCAGACCGTGCAGCCCCGCCAGCCAGGGAAGCCCGCATGAGCAAGCCCGTCCGCATCTGGGACATCCCCACGCGGCTGTTCCATTGGGTGTTGGTTCTGCTGATCGTCAACAGCTACGTGACGCAATGGCAGAGCTGGATGGACCTGCACATCCTCTGCGGGGAGGCGATCCTGGCGCTACTGCTGTTCCGGGTGGTCTGGGGAGTCGTGGGCAGCGACACCGCCCGCTTTGGCTTCTTCCTGAAAAGCCCGATCGCGGCGTTCCACCATCTCCTACACCTGCGCAAACGTGAGCCCGATACCGAAATCGGCCACAACGCCGCCGGTGGCTGGATGGTTATCGGGATGCTCGCTTTACTCTTCGCCCAGGTCGGTACCGGGCTTTTCACCGCCGATGACGACGCATTGGTCGAGGGACCGCTGCGGCACCTCGTCAGCAAGGAAACCAGCGACCTGCTGGGTATGCTGCACGACAAGATCTTCGATGCGATCAAGATCGTGGTGATCCTGCACATCGCGGCGATCGTGGTTTATCTGGTTGTGAAAGGGCACAATCTGGTGCGCCCGATGGTCATTGGCACCAAGGACATCGCGGAGCCGGTGACGAAACCCCGGTTCCGGAGCCCGGTTTTGGCAGCGGTGATCCTGGTCATCGCGGCCGCGGCGGTCGCGGCACTGGTGCGGCTATAGGCCAATGACGAATGCGGCTCCTGTGCCAGAAAAGGCACGCGGGCCAACCGGACGCGCGCCTGCTGCCAACCGCCCGAACCATTGACCAATCGCTATGTGGCTAAACCGTCATGGCCTGGGTTGTCCCTACCGGATTCACAGATCGCGGAAACGATTTTCGTCTGTCGTGCTCTATATCGTCATGGCCCGGCTTGTCCGGGCCACCCCCACCGCACCGTGCCGCGATAGGTGGCCCGGACAAGCCGGGCCATGACGGGGAGAAAATACCGTTGTCCTCACCTGCCAAATTTTCGTTTCCGCGATCTGTGAATGCGGTAGGGTCAAGCCCGAGCATGACGAAAGTGCAGCCGCGCTGGCGCCAAACCATTAAACCGGGCAGCAGTGGGCTTGCCCGGTCATGACGGCGTGCGGCAAGCACGCTGTATGCGATCACTCCGGACCTGAAGGAATGCCTCCCCCATGAACTGGGTATCCGGCACCGTTCTCTATGTGATGATCTGGTGGATCAGCCTGTTCGCGGTATTGCCGCTCGGCACCCGCCCCGCCGCGGATGCCGATAGCGCGACGGGCTGGCGCGGCACGCCAACAGGGATGCGGCTGCGGACGAAGGCGCTGATCACCACCGGCGTGACGACGGTGCTGTGGCTGATCGCCTATGCGTTGATCGAATACGACGTGCTCAGCTTCCGCCACGGCATTCTGGCGGAGTAGATCGGCCCAGGAATCAGCACGGCCGGGAAGGGGTTAAGACCCCTGGCCCGGCCGTGAGACTGGTGTTTCCTCCCCAAACTTTGCCCTGATTAAGGCCCGGGCACGGGGCTACCGCTTGGTAGCTAAATCACATGCCGAAGTCACGCTGAATCATTCATATTCCTGCCAAATTTCGTGATTTTCTTGCGTGATAACTTTGTGCAACGCACAAATATTCTGGTCTGGCGGCAAGCCCCGCGCGGCGTTAGGTTCGCCCACCCCAAAGTCAGGAATTCTCCCCAAGATGCGTCTGTCCCGCGGCTTCATCCCCACCATCAAGGAAACCCCGTCGGAGGCGCAGATCGCCTCGCATCGGCTGATGCTGCGTGCCGGGCTGGTGCGCCAGACCTCGGCCGGCATTTATGCCTGGCTGCCGCTGGGCCTGCGGGTGCTGCGCAATATCGAGCAGATCGTGCGCGAAGAGCAGAACGCCGCCGGCGCTCAGGAAGTGCTGATGCCGACCATCCAGCCGGCGGAGCTGTGGAAGGAAAGCGGCCGCTACGACGATTACGGCAAGGAGATGCTGCGCATCACCGATCGCCATGAGCGGGAGATGCTGTATGGCCCGACCAATGAGGAAATGATCACCGACCTGTTCCGCCAGTCGGTGAAGACCTACCGCGACCTGCCGTTGAACCTGTACCACATCCAGTGGAAGTTCCGTGATGAGGTCCGGCCCCGCTTCGGCGTCATGCGCGGGCGCGAGTTCCTGATGAAGGACGCCTATTCCTTCGACGTCGATCACGCCGGCGCGGTGCGCAGCTACCGCGGCATGATGCTGGCCTATATGCGCACCTTCCAGCGCATGGGGCTGAAGGCCATCCCGATGGTCGCCGATACCGGCCCTATCGGCGGCGACCTGTCGCACGAATTCATCATCCTGGCCCCGACCGGGGAGAGTCAGGTGTACTACGACTCCTCGTTCGAGGACGTCGATTACCTGGCCGGCAATTTCAGCCATGACAGCGATGCTGATCTGGAGCGGTTTTTCGGGGATATTACCTCGCGCTACGCTGCGACCGACGAAAAGCACGACACGGCCAAATGGGCCGAGATCCCGGCGGCCAATCAGCGTGAGGGCCGCGGCATTGAGGTCGGGCATATTTTCTACTTCGGCACCAAATACACCAAGGCGATGAACGCCACCGTCGCCGGGCCGGACGGCAAGATGTTCCACCCGGAAATGGGCAGCTACGGGATCGGCGTCTCCCGCCTGGTGGGCGCGGTGATCGAGGCCAGCCATGACGACGCGGGCATTATCTGGCCGGATGCGATTGCCCCGTTCAAGGCGGCGATCCTGAACCTGAAGCCGGGCGACGCGGCCTGCGATGCGCTGTGCGCCGACCTCTATGGGAAGTTCAAGGGCGATGCGTTGTATGATGATCGTCCGGACCGGGCGGGGGTGAAGTTCAACGACGCCGATTTGATGGGGCATCCCTGGCAGATCGTGGTTGGCCCGCGCGGGGCGGCGGCCGGAAAGGTCGAGCTGAAGCGCCGCGCCACCGGGGAACGGGTTGAGGTTTCGCCGGAGGAGGCTTTGGCCAAGGTTCTCGGGTGAGGGCCGCGACGCGAGGGGACCGGGACGTCACCGCATGACCCTGTTCGGCCCCTTCGAACGCATGGTCGCCGGCCGCTACCTGCGCGCCCGCAAGGGGGAGCGGTTCGTCTCCATCATCGCCATCTTCTCGCTGGTGGGTATCGCGCTCGGCGTGGCGACGCTGATCGTGGTGACCTCGGTCATGAGCGGGTTTCAGACCGAGCTCGTGTCCCGCATTCTCGGCGCCAATGGGCATGTCACGATCGAGGCCTATGCCGGGCAGAAGATCGACCAGTACCCGCCGCTGATCGCCAGTGTGCAGGCGCTGCCGAACGTGGTCTCGGCGACGCCGGTGCTGGATGGGCAGGTGCTGCTGAGCACCAATAATGGCGGCTCCCGCGGCGGGCTGGTGCGCGGGATGACGCCGGTTGATCTGTCGGCGCTGCGTCCGGTCGCCGATAATATCCTGGCCGGGACGCTGAATGACTTCAAAGGCGATGATGCGATCGTGGTTGGCATCGGGCTGGCGCGGTCCTTCCGGTTGAAACCGGGCGATCCGCTAACCGTGATCTCCCCGCAAGGCGCCTCCACCGCCTTCGGAACGATCCCGCGGGTGCGTGCTTATAAGGTAGTGGCGATCTTCGATGCCGGGCTGAGCGATTACAACAATTCGATCGTGTTCCTGCCGCTGCCGGCGGCGCAAGCCTTCTTTCAGAAGCCAGAGGGCATCACCGGCATTGAAATCCGCATGAACGACCCCAACAAGGTCGAGGGCATGGGCCCCACATTGACGCGATTGATCGATGGCAAGCCCGCTTATGTCCGCGATTGGCGGCATGCCAATGACGGGCTGATTGGCGTGCTGCAGGTGCAGAAGGACACGATGTTCATCGTCCTCGGCATGATCGTCCTGGTGGCGGCGTTCAACGTGATTTCCTCCCTGATCATGCTGGTCAAGGACAAGCGCGCCGATATCGCGGTGCTGCGCACCATCGGTGCCAGCAGCGGCGCCATCCTGCGCATTTTCCTGATGTGCGGCGCCTTCGTCGGGGTGTCCGGCACGTTGATTGGCACCGTGATCGGGGTGGCCTTTTGCCACAATATCCATGCCATCCAACATGCGATTGAAAGCATGACCGGCGGGGCGGTGTTCGATTCCTCGGTGTTCATGCTGACCGCGTTGCCCGACACGATCGACTGGGGCGATGTGGTGCGCGTCGTCGTGCTGGGGCTGGTACTGTCGCTGCTGGCGACGCTGTATCCCAGTTGGCGCGCCGCCAAAACCGACCCGGTGGAAGCACTGCGCCATGAGTGACCCGCTGGTTCTGCGCAATGTTCAGCGGATTTACCGGGGGGAGGGCGGTGACCTCCCGATTCTGCGCGGCGCCGATTTGACCCTGCATGCGGGGGAGATCGTGGCTTTGGTGGCACCCTCCGGCGCCGGCAAATCCACCCTCCTGCATGTCGCCGGGCT
>CAIUPC010000889.1 GCA_903900905.1 uncultured Acetobacteraceae bacterium | reverse complement strand
GTCCGCCTCGGCGCTTTCGCCCCGACGCTGGCGACGGCTGACGCCGGCAAGGTCCGCCTTGGCGCTTTCGCCCCGACGCTGGCGACGGCCGATGCGGGCAAAGTCCGCCTCGGTGCTTTCGCCCCGACGCTGGCCGCGCCGCGCAAGCAGTAACATCACCCAACGACAGGGGTGGTTTGATCGGATAGTGTTTGGAACCGGGCCATCAGGCCCGGTTTTTCCGTTTTCATTGATACCGGAGTCCGCATCCGTGACGACCGAAGCGCCGAAGCCCAAGCTGATCACCTTCCATCGCTTCGCCCCCGGTGCGCGGCTCCCGCAGCGCGCCGATCGCTCGGCGGCGGGGTCGCTTCCGACACGGGCGTTCCGGTATTGTGAGCCGGTCACCTCCGCCTCCGGTTACGGCTATTATATTTTCCCGCCGATTGGATTTTCGCTCATCTGGGATGGCCATGACATCAGCTGGACCTGGGCGGGATCAGGGGATTGGTACCCCCTGAAATCGGCCCAATTCCCCGGCTTCCGGGACCAGTTCGAAGCGGTCGCGCCGGAGGAAATCAAGGAATTCTCTCCCCCGTTCATCGGTGCCTTGCAGGAACCGGGGCTCATTCAGCTCTGGACCGGCCTGGTCGTGCGCACCGCCCCGGGATGGAGCCTGCTGGTCCGCCCGCCGGCCAACCTCCCGCGCCCCGGCGGCTATGAGCCGTTTGAGGGGATCGTGGAAACGGATCGCTGGTTCGGCCCGTTGATTACCAACATCCGCCTGACGAAAACCAACGTTCCGATCGATTTCCAGCCTGATTATCCCCTGGTTCAGGTGCAACCGATCCCGCGCCATGTTTATGAGGACGCCACGCTCAACAACTACGAGACGGTGCCGGATATCGGCCAGCTGACCCCGGAAGACTGGGATGACTATTACGACACCGTCGTGCGCCCGCATGTGCAGGAGACGCGGCCACGCGGGCAATATGCGGCGGCGGCGCGCAAGCGCCGGGCGGCGGAGTCCTCTGGCGGATAACAGCCTCGGCGTCGCGGAAAATTGTGCCAGGTTTTCTTGAACAAACCAAGAACGTACCCATATCCGCGCGTATGACCCAAATGCAAGACCCCGCCATCCGCCGTACCGCCCTCGCTTACCGGTATTTGTTCTTCACCCTTACCAGTTCCTTGCCGCCGCCGCGGGACGACTCGCCGGAGGCCCTGGATGAGCGCAATGAGGCCGCGGTCGCCGCCGCCGCCTCCCTTTGCCCCGTCACGGTCGCCGAGGCCCGATTCGCCGCCCAATCCATCGCTGCTGCCGCCCATGCCGAAGAGTGCCTGCGCGCGGCCAACGACCCCCAGATGCCTCTCGCCATGAGCCTGAAATGCACCGCTCAGGCCGCCAGCATGATGCGTCAGTCGCAAAGCGCGCTCCGCTCGTTGCAACGCATGCAGGCCATTCGCATCCAACGCGACAAGGACGAAGCCGCCGCCGAGGCTGCCGCCATGGCCGAACACATCACTGCTTCGTCGATGACGGCGCGGCTCACCCCACCCGCCGCCGAACCGGAGGTGGGGCCGGAACCGGATTCAACGCCTCTGCCGGAGCCAGAGATCCGCGCGGCTGCACCACCGGCCTGCCCCGACGCTGTCATGTACGCGGCGCTCTATCCGCAACGCGCGGCGCTGATCCGGCGCCATGGCGGCGTGCCGCCGGATGCCACCTTCGGCCCGCCGGATGAGGAAATCGTGCGGGCCTTGCTGGCCAGCCCCTCCTCCGTGGTCACCGCGCGGGATCGCGAGGAGGCGTGATGCATGGAATGGAATAAAATCTCGTAAATCGATACTATGAGACGTCTATGAGAATTTTTGGTCGGCTCAACCCTTTACCCAGAACCGGTTGGTCGCGGCCACCGTGAATCCCAGCCGCTCATACAGGGCGACGGCTGGGACGTTCTTCGCCACGACCTGCAAACCGATCAGGGTCGCAGCCTGCGTCGCGGCCCAGGCCTCCAGCGCCAGCAGCGCCGCTTCTGCTCCGCCCTGGCGGCGTGCGTCCTCCCGCGTTGCCACGCATTCGATGACCGCGCAGCCAAAGCCGATGACACTCAGCGCGGTCGAAATCAGCCGGCCATCGCGGCGGCAGCCGAAGAACGCGCGAGGGGAGGGGATCGCCGCCAGGATCCGTGTGTTCACCGCCCGCCGGTTCTCGGTGATGGCACTGAGATAAACCGCCTGCCATTCCGCCGTCGCGTGATCGTATTGTTCGGCCTCAATCGGCGGGGTGTGCGGTTCGAGACGTTTGATCATCGTCAGCGTCGCTTCGGACTCCTGATAGTCCCGGCGCCGCAGCAGGTCATCCAGATCGTTGAAATCATAGGTCTGCACACGGCATACGACCCCTTTGGCACCATACAGCGCCTCCGCCCGATCCAGCGCCGCCGCGGGATCGGTGCCGGTAAAACCGACCGTCGACACCGAGTTCGCCCGTTGCGATCCGCCACCGGAATAACGCCAGAGCCAGCCGTCGATCGCCTGCGTCTCAAACGCCGGCCATGCCTTCACATGGCAGCGTTCCATGGCGATCAACTCATCGCGTGTCATGCCGTCAGGCCCGCGCTATGGCCGCTGGCCCAGGCCCATTGGAAATTGTAGCCGCCGAGCCAGCCGGTCACGTCCATCGCCTCGCCGATAACAAACAGGCCCGGGACGGATTTCGCCTCCATCGTCCGCGACGACAGGCCATCGGTGTCGATGCCGCCCAAAGTGACCTCGGCTTTGGCATAGCCTTCGGTTCCCGATGGAGTGACCTGCCAGGCTTTCAACGACGCGCCCAAAGCGAGCAGCGCCTTGTCCTGAATATCCGCCATGGGCCTGGCCGCGATGGCTTCGGGCGCGAACAAATCGGCGGCCCGCTGCGGCAGCGCTTCATGCAGCAGCGTGCGCAGGCTGGCCTTGGGCCGGGCGCGTTTGCGCGCGATCAGGAAGTCCGGCCCCAGGTCCGGCAACAGGTCGATTGTCAGCACATCGCCCGGCCGCCAGACCGAGGAAATCTGCAGGATCGCCGGCCCGGACAGGCCGCGATGGGTGAACAGCAGCGCCTCCCGGAACGACTTGCGGCCAATACGGGCGACAACCTCCAGCGCGACACCGCTCAGCGCCTGGGTGCGGGCGAGCACGCCGGCTGGCAAGGTCAAAGGCACGAGCCCCGGCCGGGTCTCGGTCAGCGCCAGGCCAAACTGCCGCGCGATGTCATGCGACAGCCCGGTCGCCCCCATCTTCGGGATCGACAGCCCGCCGGTCGCGAGGACGATAGACTCCGCCTGGATCGTCCCGGCATCGGTTTCGATTTGGAAGCGGGGTGGTACCGCGTATTCTCCCCCTCCCGTTGCGGGAGGGGGGTGGGGG
>CAIUPC010000888.1 GCA_903900905.1 uncultured Acetobacteraceae bacterium | reverse complement strand
TTGTCGCCGGAGGTGAGGCGATCCGCCGCCGCCACCGCCGCGCGGGCCGATTGCCAGCCGCCGGCCACGACGCCGAACAGGTTCAGCAGCGGTACGGCACCGGCCAGAACCGTGCGCGGATCGGTCGCGTAGGTGTCCACGACCCAGGCCACGGCCCGCTCCAGCAACGCGATCGCATCGCGTAAAGTGGACCCAATGACCGCGAAATCCGGGCCATCCTGCGCCGCCAGCCGGGCCAGAACGTCCTTCATTTCGGCAATCGCCAGCCGCGCCGCCTCGCCCTTGTCCCGCACGATCTTGCGCCCGATCAGGTCATTGGCCTGGATGCCGGTGGTGCCCTCATAGATCGCGAGGATGCGGGCATCGCGCAGGAACTGGGCGGCGCCGGTTTCCTCGATGAAGCCCATGCCGCCATGAATCTGCACGCCGGTGGAGGCGACATCGATCGCGGTTTCCGTGCTCCAGCCCTTCACGACGGGGATCAGCAGATCGACCATCGCCTGGTTCCGGGCGCGTTCGGCCGCATCGGGATGGCGCTGCGCGGTATCCAGGGCGGCGGCCACGACATAGGCCAGCGCGCGCATCGCCTCGGTGCGGGACTTCATGCTCATGAGCATCCGGCGCACGTCGGGGTGCTTGATGATCGCCACCCGGCCGCCGCCGCGCACCCCGGTTTCGGTGCCTTGCACCCGGTTCTGGGCATAGGCCAAAGCGTGCTGGAACGCGCGGTCGCTGATGGCGATGCCCTGCAGGCCCACATCGAAGCGGGCGCGGTTCATCATGATGAACATGTATTCCAGGCCGCGATTGGGCTCCCCGACCATCGTGCCGATAGCGCCTTCGGTGTCGCCGTAGGCCATGATGGCGGTGGGGCTGCCATGGATGCCGAGCTTGTGCTCCAGCGACACGCAATGGGCGTCGTTGCGGGCACCGAGCGAGCCGTCCGGGTTCACCAGGAATTTCGGCACCACGAACAGGGAGATGCCGCGCACCCCCTCCGGCGCGTCGGGCAGGCGGGCGAGCACGAGGTGGACGATATTGTCCGTCATGTCGTGATCGCCGTAGGTGATGAAGATCTTCTGGCCGTAAAGGCGGAAATGATCGCCCTCCGGCACCGCGCGGGTGCGCACGGCGGCGAGGTCGGAACCCGCCTGCGGCTCCGTCAGGTTCATGGTTCCGGTCCAGGAGCCTTCCACCATTTTCGGGAGATACATGGCTTTTTGCGCGTCGGTACCCACCAGATGCAGCGCCTCGATGGCGCCGGTGGTCAGCAGCGGGCAGAGAGAGAAGGCCATGTTGGCGGCGTTCCACATCTCTTTCACCGCTGTGCCGAGCACCGCCGGCAGGCCCTGGCCGCCGTACTCCGGATCACAGCCCAGCGCGTTCCAGCCGCCCGCCACGAACTGGGCATAGGCGTCGGCGAAGCCGGCCGGCGGATGCGCGCCATCGGCATCCAGACGGGCGCCTTCCTTGTCCCCGGAATGGTTCAGGGGCGCGAGCACATTGCCGGCGAATTTCGCCGCTTCCTCCAGGATCGCATCGACCAGGTCGGGGCTGGCGTGGTCGTAGCCCGGGAGGGCGGTGATCCGCTCCATGCCAATGAGGTCATTGAGCACGAAGCGCATGTCGCGGACGGGGGCATTGTAGTCGGTCATGGTGGGTCCTTGATGTCGGCCGATCAGAATTTACGGGCGTTTCCAGGAGGCCAGTTTGTCCAAAAACTGCGTGATATTGGCCCTGATGGACCCTTCATTGGCGCGCTTGATACGCACAAAACCGATCGGAGAATCTGAGAAGGTCGCGGTAAAAGGAGCCGATATCGTTTCGAGAAGGATCGGCTTTCCCGCTGCATCATAAACCTTGTAGTTCACATGCGACGTGACTGTCATATCCAGCCCGATGGCCGGTTGCGACAGCCCCAGCAAGTTGACGTCCGTCGGATATTGGCACCCAGCCTGACCCGCGGTCAGGCCCGCATTGTCCATGGACGCCGCCAGAGCCGTCCGGAAGTCCTGACTTCCCACCTTCGAGAGCCATAGCGGATTCGTGTCCTCCCCCCCCGTCACCGTGCGCACGCACATCGCCTGCCGCAACGGCGCCGGGTACACGGTCGCGGTGGGAGGCGCGGTCACAACCATCAGCGTCGGCTCAGACGGGGTGGCACAGGCGCTCAGTCCTATCAGCACGCCGAATGTGGCGAAGAGCCTGTACTGGCGCGGGGTCGAGTGTGTCATGGTTCGCTACATCCCTTCATCCTGGCCAGTAAACCCAGCCTTTCATTACGATCTATGAGAGACCGCGCCCGGACCTGTTCGTCATTGGAAAGATCCATCATCGCGGTCCCCAGCAGCCCGCCGAGAACGACAGCCTTCACGGCATTGCCGGTCTCGACATCCTTGTCTTTGCGCAGCAGTTCGTCCACGGATCGCTGATTGGCCTGCTTCTGCCGGATCAGCTCCGCGCACCCGAGTTGGTCATCGCCCGGCTGCGCCATGGCAATGGGTGTTACCGGACGGGCAGCACAGGCCGAGAGCGCGAGCAGACCCGCGATCAATGACAGCGCCCGGACTGATCCTACCCGCATCACCCGCCTCCCCTGCTGACATGGCAGCTATATTATCCAATCGCACTGGCGGATTTCGCGCGTTCGCGCAACGCGAATTTCTGGATTTTACCCGTGGACGTCTTCGGCAATTCGCCGAATACATAGGCGCGCGGCACCTTGAACCCCGCCAGATGCTGGCGGCAGAACGCCCGCAGATCTTCGGCCGAGACGTCCGCCCCGGCTTTTAATTCGACGAAAGCGCAGGGCGTTTCGCCCCATTTCTCATCCGGTTGCGCCACCACGGCGGCACTGAGCACGGCGGGGTGGCGGTACAGCGCCTCCTCCACCTCAATGGATGAAATATTCTCGCCGCCGGAGATGATGATGTCCTTCGACCGATCGCGGATCTTCGCATAGCCATCCGGCTGCATCACCGCGAGATCGCCGCTATGGAACCAGCCGCCCTCGAACGCCTTTTCCGTGGCCGTGGGGTTGGACAGATACCCCTTCATGGTGATGTTGCCGCGGAGCATGATCTCCCCCATCGTTTCCCCATCCCAGGGCACGGGCAGCATGGTTTCGGGGTCGAGGACCGTCATCGCCTCCTGCAACGGGGTCCGCACCCCCTGCCTTCCGTTGCGTTCGGCACGTTGATCGATGGGCAGGCTCTCCCAGGCTTCATGCTTGGCACAGACGGAAACCGGGCCGTAGACCTCGGTCAAACCATACACATGCGTCAGGTCGATGCCGCATTGTTCGGCGCCTTCGATGATCGAGGCCGGGGGCGCGGCGCCCGCGACCTGGCCGGCGATGCGGTGGCCAATGCCCTCGCGCAACGCCGGATCGCAGTTGATCAGCAGGGAGTAGACGATGGGGGCGCCGCACATATGCGTCACGCCCTCATTGCGGATCGCGTCCCAGGCGGCTTTCGCCTCCACCCGGCGCAGGCAGACATTGACCCCGGCGCGTTCGGCCACCGTCCAGGGGAAGGTCCAGCCGTTGCAATGGAACATCGGCAGCGTCCAGAGGTAGACCGGGTGGTGCGGCATGCCCCAGTTCAGGATGTTGCTCACCGCGTTCAGATGCGCGCCGCGGTGGTGATAGACCACGCCCTTCGGATCGCCGGTGGTGCCGGAGGTGTAGTTCAGCGCGATCGCGTCCCACTCATCCGCCGGGTTCTGCCAGGCGTAGTCGGGGTCGCCCTCAGCCAGGAATTGTTCATAGGTCGCCTCCCCCACCAGATCGCCGTGCGGCCAGGCGGGGTCGTCGATATCGATGACGATGGGTTTGGTTTCCAGCAGCGCCAGAGCGGGGCCGACAACGGATGAAAACTCGCGGTCGGTGATCAGCACCCGCGCCCCGCCGTGTTTCAGCATGAAGGCGATGGTTTCCGGGTCCAGGCGGGTGTTCAGCGTGTTCAGCACCGCGCCGCACATGGGGACGCCGAAATGCGCCTCGACCATCGGCGGGGTGTTTGGGGCCATCACCGCGACGGTGTCGTTCTTGCCAATCCCGCGGCGGGCCAAAGCGGAGGCGAGGCGGCGGCACCGGGCGTAGGTCTGCGACCAGGTGTAGCGCTCCGCGCCATGCACGACGGAGGGCTTGTTCGGATAGATGTAAGCGGCCCGCTCGATGAAGGTCAGCGGCGTCAGCGGGCTATGGTTCGCCTGGTTCTTGTCGAGGCCAGTCGCGTAGGCGGGATTGCCGACCATTGTTTCCTCCGAGGGCTTGGATCGGGGGCGTTCTACACGGTGGCGGCACGGGATGCGACTGGCGATGCGACGAGATTGATAGCGTTGGGTTTCTCATGGGGCGCGGCGGCACCGTATCCCGGACTCGCCAGCCGCCCGGACGGCTTGCGGCGACTATCGCAGCGTGTCAGCTGACCGAGGATCAGGCTGATATTGTCCGCATGATGTCCGCGCCTCACGATCACGCCGATGTGACGCCGTCGCATCGCTTAAACCGGCATTCGATGTGTTGTTTTACGTTTTTTAGTTTCGATATGGGTTGTTCTATGGCCTGCCTCATGATATGGTCGCTTACAATGTTCATTGGGATCGCGCAGGAGATAGAAAATGTCAGACGAAACAGATTTCGTGGATTTTCTGACCACCGATCCGGACATTAGCAAGATCAATTTCAAATTCCTGGCCTATAAAATTTACCCGGCAGGTTATGCCCGTGACGTCGCGGGCTGCATCAAAAGTGGCAAGATCCGCATCAATCGCCGGTTCAGTGACTGGGGTCGTGGCGATACTGGGGGTTCCTATATGCCTGGCGACGACAAATACTCGCTGAGCGCGGCCTTCGATCTAAAGCAGGTCTACTACCAGATCATACTGGTGCATGAATCGACACATGCGGTCCAGGACTATCAAAAACTGGGCATGGTCAAACGATCTGAGGCGGAAGCCGTCGCCTATGTGGCGGAGGCTGTCTACGTCCAGGCCAAAGGCCTCGCCCCCATTAAGGACCCCGCTACCCATCGTCCAGACCCGATCCGGGTGGCCGCCGACAATGTCGCGACGGCAATCCTCGGCGGCCAATACGAGGTCAATGCCAATCTCGCCGCGACCGTCACGGCCGCTATTGCCAGATCGACCCATTACGGCTCAGCCCCGCCATTCCTGAATTTCGACGGGATCGGCTGAGGCCTCAACGCTTCAGGAATGGGAGAACATCGGCCGCCCCGGCGACGGCATGCGGGCCGACAGGATGGAGCCGGTGCGGGATTCGGTGATGAACAGCGTTTGATTGTCCGCGCCGCCGAAGGCGATGTTGGTCGTCATTTCCCCCGCGGAGGTCGCGATGAAATGCTGCGCCAGGCCGATCCGGTTGTAGATCCAGACGCCGCCGAGGGTGGGATGGGCGACGACCACGTGGCCATCATCGTCCAGGGCCACGCCATCGGGGCCGGCACAGGGGAGTTGCGCGAACAGACCGGCGCGCAAAGCGGGATCGTCCAGGTCGATGCGCCAGATGGCGTTGGCGCGCGTAACGGCGACATAGAGCGCCGTTTCGCGCTTGTTCAGCACCAGGCCGTTGGGGCTGGGGGCGTTGGCGATGATGGTCTGCAAGGCGCCGCCGGCGGTCAGGCGGTAGACATGGCCAGAGGGGTCCTGCAGCCCGCTGCGCCCCTGATCGGTGAAATACAGATCGCCGTTGGAGGCGAAATGCAGGTCGTTCAGGCCCTTGAATTTCTCCCCGGCTTTCGGACCGGAGAGCACGTTTTCAATCGCCCCCGTCTTCGTATCCAGCACCATCAACCCGTTCTTCCGATCGGCGATGAAGGCGCGGCCGTCTTTGTGCAGCTTCAGGCCGTTGGGGGTGCCGTCATATTCGACCAGAACCTCCCACTGCGCCTCCATGGAGATGCGGTAGATGCGTCCGGCCTGGATATCGACGCAGAGCAGATTGCCGTCGCGGTCGATCGAGGGGCCTTCCAGGAAGCCGGCGCGCTGGCCGTTGGCGCGTTTGGCGAGATGGTCGGGGATGCGGGTGAAGACTGCGGAGGTGTGAGTTTGCAGGGTGGGGATCATGGGCGTGTTCCTGATCTCGAGCGTTCACGAGGACGCGGGAGGCCCAGCCTCCAATTCGAGCGGGCCGGTATGGCTTCGGAAAGCCAGTTTTGTGCGGCAGTATGATCTTCGACTGGGTTGATCCAGAGAATATCTGCCGCCACGGCATGGGTGGTCGTCGCACGATCCAGGCAAATGCGGCGCAGATGGGCGGCGACCCGGTCGTCCAGCGACAATACGATTTTATCGGCTGCCCGCGCGGCGGCGATCAGATGGATGTCCTTTTCGATCGCTTCTTTTTCAGGCTCGCCGATCGTTGGATCGGAGGCGATTTCGGCCATCATGGCAGAGCAGTCGTGAGGTTCCGGCCAGGCTATTTTCTTTTTTCCCAGCATTTGCGTAAACCATAATCTGGCGTAACGGGATTGATGGCGTTGCCTTTCGGCGCGGAGTTCCGTCGTTTCGCAAACGCGGTGACAGATATCGAGGATTGCCTTCAATGTATCGCGGGCACGCATGGGTGTTGGGTGTGTCGCTTGCTCGCCGCCAGCCGCGCGCAGGATCGAGGCGTCGACAACCAACAGTCTGGATGTTTTCGCTTTACGCGGCCGATCACCTGGCATGGTTTCGTTCGACGGCAGTCATGAACCGGTCTTGCAATTTGAGTTCGTTTTCGCCGAAATCCTCGGGCCAGTCGCCATAGCTGCCGTCGGCGTCCAGTTGCGCCTCGGTGACATGGGTCTGGCCGGCGGCGTCGCGGGTGAACCAGTTGAGCGAGACGCGGTCGGGGGCGATGCGTCCCTCGGCGACGGCTGCCTGGAGGGCGAGCAGCAGCAGATTGCTGTGGGTTTCGATCACGACCCGAACCCCGCGATTGGCGGCCTGGAGCAGGATGTCGGCCATGGCGATCTGGGCTTTGGGGTGGAGGTGGAGTTCGGGTTGCTCGATATAGACCATTTGGTTGGGTTCGGCGGCGAGGAGTGCGACGAGTACGGGGAGGGTTTGGGAGACGCCAAAGCCGACGTCGGCGATGTTGACGGTGTCTTTGGCGCTGCTACGCGCCGAGGCAGGGAGGCGGCCGACGTGAACCTCAACCCTTGTATCGTCGACGGCTCGGGTGGTGATGCGCGAGGTAAGGCCGAGAGTTTTAAGGTGACTTACGAGCAGGACCAGCCGTTCATCATTAACGGTCACCCAATGGTGCACAATACTCGCGACATATGCATTGAAATATCCTGGAAAACGGGGGCCAGCAGCGCTGAGAATATAGCTTCGTTCGGGGTTACCACGGAGACCCGGCAGGTAAATGGTCTGCGCTAGCCGGTAAACAAATTTGGCGGCGGGCATCTGAACAAATACCCTGCGGTAGACACGAGCGTCACCCTTATCCGTCCCAAAGATATTCGCTTCTAGTGCAACACTACCAGGTGTAATGTCAATTCTGGAGTTTTTTGGGATCACGAGTTCCATGGCGTGAAAATAACTATTCTGGTTGTCATCGTCAATAAAGGTGTAGAGCGACCCGTCGTGTTTATCGACCTCTTTGCCGGCTGACCAGGAATAATGCTCGGCACCACGTCCGAATTCCATTTTCGCAACACTCAGAGTACCGCCGGCCGGTCGCTCATACCAAAGCCGCAGATGATCCTCGCCCATGGTCATCGCAAAAGTGAAAATGGGCGCATTATGCTCCGCTTTCACACGAGACAACAGTTCGTCAGCATGACTGAACCGCACCAATGGCCCGTCAATCGCCAACCCACCGGGATCGTAAGGCTTCTCAATCGTCTGCTTAATCAGCAACAACGGCTGCATCACCGTGCTCTTGCCGGCGCTGTTCGCCCCGGCCAGCACCGTAATATTGCGGAAATTGACCCGCACCGGAGCC
>CAIUPC010000887.1 GCA_903900905.1 uncultured Acetobacteraceae bacterium | reverse complement strand
CCTGAAGGCCAGCCATGGGGCCGTGGTCAGCACCGCCTCCATCGCCGGGCTGGGCCGGGCCGGCAGCAGCCTGGCCTATGGCGCCACCAAGGCAGGGGTCGTCAGCCTGACGCAGAACCTCGCCCGCGCGCTGGCGCCGGAAGTGCGGGTCAACGCCATCGCCCCCGGCGCGGTGGACAGCACCTGGACGGTGGAATGGACCAACGAGGAACGCCAGTCCTCCATCGAGAAGGCCCTGCTCAAGCGCCGCTGCACCACCGATGACCTGGCGGAGGTCGTGCTGTTCCTCGGCTTCGGCGCGGCCATGGTGACCGGCCAGACCATCACCGTCGATGGCGGGCTGACGCTATGACCGAGAGCCCCTACCTGTTCCGGGCCGCCGACCACCCGCTGCTGCCGGTGACGGAGCAGCTGAAGGTGCGGGAGGCGGTGTCCGGCTTCGGCATCGCCCTGCGCTACCAGGAACGCGCGCCCGGGCCGGAAGCACCGGACGCGCATTGGTGCGAGACCGGGCATTCGATCTTCATCCTGGCGGGCCGCATCGCCTACCGCTTCGACGACCATACCGTCGAGGCCGGGCCCGGCGACATGCTGCACATCCCCGCCGGCCCGGCGCATCGCCACAAGCCGCGCGTCATCGGCGAAGAGGTCGCGCGCTATGTCCTGACGGAATTCGGCTAAAGTGGGTTGACTCAGGGGGATGCAGCCCCTATCCACCGCGCCTCGGTTTGCCTGGATGAAGTGTGTATCATGCGAGTGAGAAACAGCCTGAAGTCGGCCAAAGTGCGCGACAAAAACTGCCGCGTGGTACGTCGCCGCGGGCGGGTCTATGTGATCAACAAGAAGAACCCGCGGATGAAGTGCCGCCAGGGTTAAGGGTCCTGCGGCTCGCATAGCGGGTCGCACAGCTCTGAACGAAAAGAGCCGGGCTGGTGCAACGCACTGGCCCGGTTTTTCGTCGTGTTCGCCGCCCCTTGCGGAGCGGCGCCCGATTACTCGGCCGCTTGCGCGACCTCGTCGCCCAGGCGCACGCCGCGCACCACGTATTCGGCGGCGACCTTGATCGCCTCGATCATGCTGACCGCGCTGGCCTTGCCGGTGCCGGCAATGTCGAAGGCCGTGCCGTGATCGACGCTGGTGCGCAGCACCGGCAGGCCGAGCGTCACGCTCACGGTCTTCTCGAAATCCATCATCTTGGCCGCGATGTGACCCTGGTCGTGGTACAGCGACAGCACCGCGTCGTAGCGGCCAATACGGGCCAGGTGGAACACCGAGTCGGCGGGCACCGGGCCGCTGACCTTCATCCCCTTGGCGCGGGCGGCGACGATGGCGGGCTTGATCGCCTCGATCTCCTCCCGCCCGAACATGCCGTCTTCGCCGCCATGCGGGTTCAGCGCCGCGACCGCCAGATGCGGCTGCTCGTAGCCGAGCTGCCCCAGCGCCTTCATGCAACTGGCGATGCCCTTGGCGACCAGCGGTTCGCTCATCAGTTGGCAGGCGCGGGCCAGGGAGACGTGGCGGGTGAGGAAGAAGATCTTCAGGCCGGAGATGGTGAACATCGTCATCTCCTCCTTCGCGCCGGTATGCTCGGCAAACATCTCCGTATGCCCGATGAACGGGATCTTCGCCGCCTGCAGCGACTCCTTATTGATCGGCGCCGTCACCACCCCGGCGACGCGGCCGGACATGGACAGATCGATGGAGGCGCGGATGGCGGCATAAGCAGCCTCCCCGCCCAAAGGCTGCACCTTGCCAATCTGCAGCACCGCGGGATCGGCGGTTTCCTGATGCAGGACGTCGATGACGCCCGGCCTGTCGGCGATCGCCTCCGGCCCGGAAATCCGGTTCAGCGTGGCGGTCAGGCCGCAAGCGTCGAGGGCATTCGCCAGGATGCGGGCATCGCCGATAACAAAGGTGCGAGACAGCGCGCGGACCTCATCGGACAGCAGCGCGCGGACGCAGATCTCGGGGCCGATACCGGCGGGATCGCCCATGGTCGCGGCCAGGAGGGGGCGCTGGGTCATGGTTGGGCTCCTGAGGATTGGGTTGGTTGGTAGTGCTTATATCATCCAGGCGACGGCCAGGATATGGGCGGAGAATTCACGCCGCCGCCAGTTCCCCCGCGATGGATGCCAGGCTGGCGACTTCGATGCCGTTGCCGATAGGAAAGCGATCGGCGCCCGGATAGATCACCAACTTCCGGGCAGGGTCGATATCCAGGCAAGCGCTGTGAAACCCCCGCTCAACCTTAGGGGCGAGGCTGCGTTTGACTTCGATCGCCCAGATGCGGTTGTTGGGCAACGCCAGTACCAGATCAATCTCCGCCCCAGCGGCGCTTCGGTAGAACGAGGCCGCGGTGCCCGCCGGCGCGACGGTGATCAAGGTCTCGATGACGAAGCCTTCCCAACTGGAGCCAGCGACGGGATGTCCCAGAATGGCCTCCTGGTCCCGCAGCCCCAGCAGCGTATGCACCAGACCGCTGTCGCGGATGTAGATCTTTGGGGATTTGACCAAACGCTTGCCGAGGTTCGTGTGCCATGGCGGCAGGCGGCGGACGAGCATCAGGTCCACCAACAGGTCGAGGTAATGGGCCACGGTCTTTCCGTCGACGCCGAGTCCCTTGGCAAGCCCGGCCGCGTTCGACAAGCCGCCTTGCTGATGCGCCAGCATGGTCCAGAACCGGCGCAACGTCTCGGCGGCAATCCGGTAGCCGTATTGTTGTATGTCGCGTTCCAGATAGGTGCAGATGAAATCGAGGCGCCAGCGGCTGCTGTCTGCGTCATTGGCCGCGAGGACGCTGTCCGGAAACCCGCCACGCACCCACAGGCGCTCCGTCCAATCGGCGCCGGTTTCCAGAACATCCAGCGGCGCGAGTTCCAGAAACGCAATGCGCCCGGCCAAAGACTCGCCCGCTTGGCGCAACAGATCGATCGAGGCCGAACCAAGCAGCAAAAAGCGGCCCGCGCCACGGCCCATGCGGCGGCCGCGGTCGATGATACCACGCAAATCCTGGAAAATGTTCGGCATGCGATGCACTTCATCGAGGATGACCAGGGCATCGGAATGAGACGCGAGATAAAGCTCAGGTTCCGCCAGCCGCGCACGATCGGAAGCGGATTCAAGGTCGAGATACAGCGAGGACCGGGTCGCTCCGATCTCCAACGCCAGGGTGGTTTTCCCAACCTGGCGCGGGCCGAGCAAAGCCACCGCAGGGGAGCGGTCAAGAAGATAGCGCAGTTGCGGGACGATCCGACGAGCGATCATCCTCGCAATTATGGAGATAAACTCCGTAATTGCAAGGTTAATGGATCAGTCTCATCCGATCCTCCGCCACCCCCGGTTGCCACAATCCCGGCAATACGCTTCTCTCCCCGCCACAAACCCCCATTCCAGGAGACCGGCATGCGCGTCACCGTGGTGCAGATGAATCCCGGCGCCAACAAGGACGACAACATCGCCCAGGCGCGCCGCCTGATCGAAGGCGCCGTAGCCGAAGACAGGCCGGACATCGTCTCCTTACCCGAAGTCTGGGATTCCCTCGGCGGCGACCGCGCCACGCGCATCGCCAATGCGGAAGTGCTGCCGCCCAAAGGCTCCAACGAGCCTGGCGGCCCGGCCTATGAATTCCTGCGTGAAACCGCCCGCGCCGCCAAAGTGCATGTCCACGGCGGCTCGATCATCGAGCAGGGGCCGGAGAAGCTGTTCAACACCACGGTGGTGTTCAACCCCGATGGCACCGAACTCGCCCGTTACCGCAAGATGCACCTGTTCGACATCGTCGGCCCCGACGGCACCGGCTACCGGGAGAGCAACGCCTATGGCGCGGGGGACGAGGTCGTCACCTATGAAGCCGATGGCGTCAAAGTCGGCTGCGCCATCTGCTACGACGTCCGCTTCCCCGACCTGTTCTGGGAACTGCGCAAGCAGGGGGCGGAGCTGATCTTCCTGCCCTCCGCCTTCACCTTGGCCACCGGCAAGGACCATTGGGAGGCACTGATCAAAGGCCGTGCCATCGAGACCCAGTGCTGGTTCGCCGCCCCGGCCACCTGGGGCAAACATCTGGAGGGCAAGGGCGAGGCCCGCTTCACCTACGGCCACTCGATGATCACCGATCCCTGGGGGCATGTGGTGGCGAAGGTCTCGGACGGGACGGGCTGGGCAACCGCCCGCCTTGACCAGACGGTCACCGCCCGCATCCGGCGCGACATGCCGGTGCTCGAACATCGGAAGCGCGTGTGAGCCTCAGCGCCACGGGATTACCGGTCGGGCCGCAGCGTGCATTTCAGCACGGCCAGATCGCGTTTGAGGCGGCACCGACCCCGCTGGCGACGGATGCCTGCAACCGGCTGGTGTCGCTGTACGGGAATTGCCCGCTGAACAAGGCGGAACTCGTGGTCGCCCTTGGCGGCGACGGCTTCATGCTGGAAACCATCCATCGCGTGCTGCAATGGAACAAGCCGGTCTACGGCATGAATCGTGGCTCCGTCGGCTTCCTGATGAACACCTACAGCGAAGACGATCTGCTCGATCGCCTGAACCGGGCGCAAGAGGCGGTGATGTATCCGCTGCGCATGCATGCGGTGACGGTCACCGGCGCGGTGGAAGAGGCGCTGGCCTTCAATGAGGTCAGCCTGCTGCGGCAATTGCGTCAGGCCTCGAAGATCCGCATCACCATCGACGGCCGCGTGCGGCTGGCGGAGCTGTCCTGCGACGGCGTGTTGATTTCGACCCCCGCCGGCTCGACCGCCTATAACCTGTCGGCCCACGGGCCGATCGTGCCGCTATCGGCGAATTTGCTGCCGCTGACCCCGATCTCCGCCTTCCGGCCGCGGCGCTGGCGCGGCGCGTTGCTGCCCAGCACGGTGGAAGTGCTGTTCGAGGTATTGGAGACCGACAAGCGCCCAACCGCCGCGGTGGCGGATTTCACCGAAGTGCGCGACGTCGCCTCGGTCGCGGTGAGTGAGGACCGCACGGTCTGCGTGCGGGTCCTGTTCGACCCGGATCAAGGCCTGTCTGAACGAATCATCGTGGAACAATTCACGGTCTGAGCAAGAGGAAACACCCAGGATGACCCAACTGCCCACCGCCAACCCCGAAGATGTTGGCCTCTCCGCCGTCGCGCTGGACCGCCTGTCGGCCGCGCTGAAGGACCGCGTCGCTTCGGGCCATGTCCCCGGCGCCGTCGCCTTGGTCGCCCGCCATGGCAAGATCGCCTATCACGAGGCCTTCGGTCAGCAGGATCCCGTCAGCGGCGCGCCGATGACCCGGGATTCGATCTTCCGCATCTATTCGATGACCAAGCCTATCGTCTCGGTCGCGATCATGATGCTGTGGGAAGAAGGCCGGCTGCTGCTGACCGATCCCATCGGCAAATACATCCCCGATCTGGCCTCCCCCCAGGTCGGCGTGGTCGTGGACGGCGAATTGACTCTGGTGCCGGCGAAGCGGGCGATCACGGTGCAGGACCTGCTGCGCCATACATCGGGCCTTACTTACGAATTCCGCGGCAATACGCTGGTCCACAAGGCCTATATCGCCGCGCGCGTGTCGCGGCTGAAGCAGACCAACGCCGATCAGGTGGCCACCCTGGGCAGTTTGCCACTGCTGCATCAGCCCGGCGCGCAGTGGGAATATAGCCGGTCCACCGACGTGTTGGGCCGCCTCGTGGAGGTCATTTCCGGCCAGACGCTGGGCGCATTCCTGTCGGAACGGATCCTCACACCGCTGGGTATGACCGATACCCGCTTCTCGGTGCCGGAGGCGGATCATGGCCGCATCGCTGAACCCTTCGCCAAGGATCCGGAAGGCGGGATGGATATCTCCCTGTTGGACGTGAAGCGCACCGCTTTGTTCGAATCCGGTGGCGGCGGGCTTGTCGGCACGGCTATCGACTACGCGAAATTCAGCACCATGCTGCTGAATAATGGCCGCCTGGGCGATGTCCGGCTGCTGGGGCGCAAGACGATCGAGCTGATGACCTCCGATCACCTCGGCGAGGTCAAGGCGAACCCCGATCTGCTTCCGCCAGGCCATGGCTTCGGGCTGGGCTTCGCGGTCCGCACGAGCACAGGCATGGCGCCTTTCCCAGGCTCGCTTGGCAACTTCTACTGGAGCGGCGCGGCCGGGACCTCGTTCTGGGTCGACCCGGCGGAGCGGCTCTACGGCGTGCTCATGATCCAGGCACCGGTGCAGCGGGAACATTACCGGCTGCTGTTCCGTGATCTGGTTTACGCGGCGGTCACGGATTAAGGGAACAGCACCGCCCGCCGCCCCACAGGAATCAAAATAAGAGGGCGCCGTCTTCACATCACGTCATCCCCGGGCTCGTCCCGGGGACCATGGTTTCCGCTTGTACCTCGATTGGTCCCCGGGACAAGCCCGGGGATGACGAGGGACGGGCGCTTACAAAATAAACCGGCTCAAATCACCCCGCTGCGCCAGCGGAGCAACCTTTTCATTCACATAGGCCGCATCAACCTCAACCGCTTCGCCACCGCGATCAGTGGCGGTGAAGCTGATGTCCTCCAGCAGCCGTTCCAAAACCGTGTGCAACCGCCGGGCGCCGATATTCTCCACCCGGTCGTTGATATCCGCCGCCAGATCCGCCAGCGCATCGATCGCGCCATCGGTGAAACTGAGCGTCACTGCTTCCGTGCCCATCAACGCCGCATATTGCTTTAGCAACGAATGCTCCGGCTCCGTCAAAATCCGGCGCAGATCGTCCCGCGACAGCGGCGCCAGCTCCACCCGTATCGGCAGGCGGCCCTGCAATTCCGGCAGCAGATCGGACGGCTTCGCGAGGTGGAAGGCGCCCGAGGCGATGAACAGGACATGGTCGGTCTTCACCAGACCGTATTTGGTGTTCACGGTCGTGCCCTCGATCAACGGCAGCAGGTCGCGCTGGACGCCTTCGCGGGACACGTCGCCACCGCGGGCGCCGCCTTCATGGGTGCGGGCACAGATCTTGTCGATTTCATCGATGAAGACGATGCCGTTGTTCTGGGCATGCTCGACCGCTTCCTTGGCGAGGCGATCATTGTCCAGCAACGCCTCGCCTTCCTCTTGCTCCAGCAGGCGACGGGCGGCCTCGACGGTCATACGCCGCTTCTGCTGCGGGCGGTTGCCACCCATCATGCCCTTCATCATCTCCGACAGGTTGATCACCTGACCCGGCGGCATGCCCGGCAGGTCGATCTGGCCAATGGGATTCCCGGCAGGCTCGGAGACCGCGATCTCAATCTCCTTTTGCTCGAACTCCCCGGCCCGCAGCATGCGGCGGAACTTGGAGCGGGTGTCGGCTGCCGCATCCTCCCCCACCAGCGCCGTGATCAGGCGTTCTTCGGCGTTCTGTTCCGCCTTGACCTGGACTTCCTTGCGGGAGGCTTCGCGCAGCATGTTCAGGCTGGCATCGACCAGATCGCGCACGATGCTTTCCACGTCGCGCCCGACGTAGCCGACTTCGGTGAACTTGGTCGCTTCCACTTTCAGGAACGGCGCCTGCGCCAGCTTCGCCAGCCGGCGCGCGATTTCGGTTTTGCCGCAGCCGGTGGGGCCGATCATGAGGATGTTTTTGGGAACGACTTCTTCGCGCATGGCGGCGGGAAGGTTTTGCCGGCGCCAGCGGTTGCGCATGGCGATTGCCACCGCGCGCTTGGCGTCATTCTGCCCGACGATATAGCGGTCGAGCTCGGACACGATCTCGCGCGGGGAGTAGGTGGGAACGTCCATCAGATGGTCTCAACGATAATGTTGCCGTTGGTGTAAACACAGATCTGCGAGGCGATCTTCATCGATCGCCGGGCGATGTCTTCGGCGGTCAGATCGGGGACCTCCATCAGCGCGCGGGCGGCGGCGAGGGCGTAGTTGCCGCCGGAGCCGATGGCGATGACGCCGTCTTCCGGTTCCAGCACGTCGCCGTTGCCGGTCAGCGTGTAGCTATGGGACTTGTCCGCCACTGCCATCATGGCTTCGAGGCGGCGAAGGTAGCGATCCGTCCGCCAGTCCTTGGCCAATTCGACGCAGGCGCGTTCGAGCTGGTTGGGAAAGCGTTCGAGCTTGGTCTCCAGCCGCTCCAGCAGCGTGAAGGCGTCGGCCGTGGCGCCGGCGAAGCCAGCGAGCACGGTGCCGCCGGCGCCGATACGGCGGACCTTGCGGGCGTTGCCTTTGACGATGGTGGGACCGAGGCTGACCTGACCGTCACCGGCCATGGTCACCGTCCCGCCGCGCCGGACGCAGAGGATGGTGGTGCCGTGCCAGCCGATGGGGTCGTGTGGGTTGGATGATGTGTTCTGCATGACGCTGCTAGATGGCGGTTCGCCGGGGGCGCGGCAAGACCTTGACGCAAATCCCGTTGCCGCCGGAGCAGCCCGATGATCTACTGACCGGTAGAAACGCGATTGGGGAGTGCCGGACCATGAAGCTGATGTGGTTCCATCTGATGCCGTACACCGAGCTGCCGGAGGACTTCAAAGAGAAGCATCCCTCCGTCTGGGTCGATATCCATTCCTCGCTGTTCGATCCCAAGCGCGCGCATCTGATGTACAACGACTTCATGGACGAGCTCGAATACGCCGCTGACTGCGGCTATGACGCGATCTGCGTCAACGAGCATCACTCCAACGGATATGGGTTGATGCCCTCCCCGAACCTGATCGCCTCATCACTGGCGCGGCGGACGACGGATGCAACGATCTGCGTGATGGGCAATTCGATCGCGCTGTACAACCCGCCGACACGGGTGGCCGAAGAATTCGCTATGCTCGACGTGATTTCCGGCGGCCGCCTGATCGCCGGGTTTCCCGTCGGCACCCCGATGGACGACTGTTTCGCCTATGGCCAGAACCCGTCGCAGCTGCGGGAGCGGTATCTGGAAGCACATGACCTGATCATGCGGGCCTGGAGGGAAAAGGACACCTTCGCCTTCAACGGCCGCTACAACCAGCAGCGCTACGTCAATGTCTGGCCGCGGCCGATCCAGACGCCGCATCCGCCGATTTGGATTCCGGGCGGCGGGTCGGTGGAGACGTGGCAGTGGTGCGCCGAAATGGACTACGTCTATTGTTACCTGTCGTACTACGGCCACAAGGCGGGCAAGGCGACGATGGACGGGTTCTGGGGGGAGATGGATCGCCTCGGCAAGGACCGCAACCCCTATCGCGCGGCCTTCGCCCAGACCATCGCGGTGGCGGAAAGCCACGACCAGGCCATGGATATGTATACCGAAGCGGCGGAATATTTCTTCGGCCGCTGCCTGCATTTCGAGCCACGGTTCGCGGCACCGCCCGGCTAGTCGACCGAAGCGACACAGAGGGCCGGCCTCAGCAGCCAGGTCAGCGCGGCGGCCTTGCGCACCGTGGCACGGCCGACGG
>CAIUPC010000886.1 GCA_903900905.1 uncultured Acetobacteraceae bacterium | reverse complement strand
CTCCCCCCACCCCCCTCCCGCAAGGGGAGGGGGAGTATTTTTTCAGCCCTGAGCCCTGAGCCCTTAGCCCTTAGCTTTTCAGCCGTTCCGCCATCATCTTCTGATACTCATCGATCATCATGAAGCCGGGCGTGGCGCGGCAATGGGCCTCGGTATAGGCCAGGATTTCCTCGTCGGAGGCTTGCAGGTCGAACGGCGCGCCGTGCGGTTGCGGCACATGGAAGGGGGTGTCGAGATAGGCCTCGACCACATTGCCCTCGGGGTCCTTGAAGTAGCAGGACCAGGCGTTGCCATGGGTGACGACGCGCATCTCGGTCGAGCCCAGCTCCAGCGCCTTGTTATGGACGCTGCGCAGATCGGACAGGGAGTCGACCATGAAGGAGATCTGCTGGATCGGGTTGAAGCCCTCGGTATCCGGGCGGCCGGAGACCAGCACCAGCTGGTGATGCGCGTCGGGATTGCCGCTCATGAAGGTCAGCTCCATCCCGCTGCGGGCGGTGCCGCTGTCGGTGACGACCAGGCCGAGCACTTCCGAGTAGAAATTCTGTAGCTTCGGCTTGTCGTGGGCGTAGATTCCGACATGTGCCAGACGCGCATGGATAGCCATGGCCGTATCTCCCGTTTTGAACTAACCCCATTGAAGGCCAGCCTACCCCGCCAAGGCAAGAGGCAGGTGCCGACCGAAAATTTGGGGAAGTGCCGTGCTGGCCGTTCTGACGATTGCATTGCCGGTTTTTGGGCTGATTTTGGCCGGTTGGGGCGCTGGCCGGGCGGGGCTGCTGGGGCGGGACGCGACCGGGGCGTTGAACCTGTTCGTGGTCTGGCTGGCGCTGCCGGCGGTGCTGTTCCGGGCGATGGCGCTGATCCATCCGGCGGATCTGTTGAACGGCGGGCTGCTGGCCTCCTTTGGGCTGGGGATCATCATTCCTTATAGCGGCTACGTGTGGTGGTCCGGCCGGCGGGGCACGCCACTGGGGCACGGTGCCATCCAGGGCCTCAGCGCCACCTTTGCCAATGTTGGCTACATGGGGATCCCGCTCTGCCTAATGGCCTTTGGGGAGGGCAGCCTGGTTCCTGGCGTCATCACCATGGTGATCACCGCCTGCCCGCAATTCGGCGCCGCGATCGTGCTGCTGGAACTCGACCAGCCCGGTCCGCGTGATTTTGGCCGGGTCTTCCGCCGTGTCGGCGGGGCGCTGATCCGCAACCCGCTGCTGATGTCCACGGTTGCCGGCCTGTTCGTGGCGCTGGCGGGGCTGCCTCTGCCGGTGCCGGTGGATCGCTTCCTGGTGCTGATGGGCGGCGCCGCGACGCCCTGCGCCCTGGTCGCCACCGGGCTGATGCTGGGGGAGACGACGGAGCGGTTCCAGCCGCTGCTGGTTGCCCGCCTCGTGGCGATCAAGCTGATCGTCCAGCCGGCCATCGTCTGGCTGATCGCATTCCATGTGATGACCCTGCCGCCGGCCTGGGGGGAGACGGCGGTGCTGATGAGCGCGCTGCCGACGGGTGCCGGGGCCTTCATCATCGCCAAGCTCTATGGGAAGGAGGCCGCGTCAACCTCCGGCGCGGTGCTGGTGTCCACCATTCTGTCGTTTGCGACGCTCTCGGTGCTGCTGACCTGGCTGACCTGAGCCGTTAAGGGGATCCGGGGCTGGTGGTCACGGATTCGTCATGTCCGGCTTGCGGAATATGTTGCTGATATCGTGAGTCTGTATCAAGGTTCGCACGCGCAAGGAGGAATGACGTGGAAAAATTGACTTTTGGCGGATTGATTGCCGCCGCCGTATCGTTCGCGCTGGCGGGGCCCGCTCTGGCTCAGCCTTGGCAGCCCCCTTCGCCGGAGATGAGCTTTTTTATCACCAGCGCGGGATCGGGGAAGGGCGCGGATCTTGGCGGCCTGGAAGGCGCCGATCAACAGTGCCAGACATTGGCGCAGACGGCTGGTGTGGGCGGTAAGACCTGGCGCGCCTACCTCAGCACGCAGGCTGTTGGCGACAAGCCCGCCATCAACGCCCGTGACCGGATTGGCACCGGGCCCTGGCGGAATTTCAAGGGTGAGGTGGTCGCGCAGAGCGTCGATGATCTGCACAGCGATCATAATAAGCTGACCCAGGAAATGTCCCTGACCGAACGCGGCACGAAAGTCGCCGGCCGCTGGAATACGCCCAATTATCATGATGTTCTGACGGGCTCACAGCCCGATGGGCGCGCGTTCCCGCCGAATGAGGACCGTACCTGCCGGAACTGGACCAGCAGCACCCAGGGCGCCGCGATGGTCGGCCACAGTGACCGCGTCGGACTGCGAGATGATGAGCCGGCGCATAGCTGGAATTCCTCGCATCCTTCGCGTGGTCCCGATGGCGGGTGCAGCCAGAACGATCTGCGCAGCACCGGCGGTGGTGGGTTGTTCTACTGCTTCGCGGCGAAATAGCGGCGCACGGAGGCCGGCGGAGCCGCGGGCCGTCACCGGTCCGTGGCCCGTTTTTTTACGGGTAGCCTGAGGGAATAAACGCGCACCGTGTGCGTCATATGTTGTGCGGCGGTGCGACGTGTTTAGGATGGGGGCGTGCCTGCGTCCAAGACAGGCCCGAGGCGACAGCGGGCGATCGGACCCGTGACTCACACCAGGTAGGAGCCACTATGAAACTGAAAATCACGATCGCCGCGGCGATGTTGCTCGCCACCACCGGCCTCGCGCGTGCTGATGGGCCGAGCGCCATTGAAATGCGCCAGGTCGGCATGTCCCTGTTGTCGGGCGATTTTGCCGGCATCCGTGCTGTGATCGCGGCGAAGGGCGACGTGAAGACCCTGGAAAACCCCGCCAAGGCGATGCAGCGCTGGGCGGCTCTGACGCCGTCGCTGTTCCCCAAGGGGACCGAGACGGGTGGCAATACCAAAGCCATGCCGGAAATCTGGTCGGATGCGGCTGGCTTCGCCAAGGCCTCCGCCGCGCTGGGTGAGGCCGCTGGCGTGATGATGGCCGCTGCCAAGGCCGGTGACGCCGACGCGGCTGCCGCTGCTGTTAAGGGAATCGGCGATGCCTGTGGCGCCTGCCACAAGGGCTATCGCGCGAAGTAAGTCATTCAGCCACCGGCTTTGACCGATGCGTTCTGCCGCTCCCCTTGCGGGGGTGCGGGGTTGCATAGGCGTTAAATCCGGGACGAAGACCTCAATCCCCGCCATCCCCGGCTTTTGCCGGGGGTGGCGGCTTGGATTTTATTTTATTTGAGGCGGTTCTCGATCCCGCGTTGGATTCGTGAAAATCGTCATGACCGGACTGCCGGCGGCGGTGTATCGCTGACCCGGACCCCGGACCGGAGCGATTGCTTCGATCATACCGAAGTCCTGAGTCCGGGTTGCGCCAGCCTCAAAGCTGCTGCCAAACTGGACCAAAGACGAAGGAGATGACCATGGAAATCCGTGCCCTGAACCCAGGCTTCGTCGGCGAAGTCTCCGGCATCGACATCACCCGGCCTCTGACCCCGGCCGAGGCCGCGGCGATCGAGGCCGGGATGGACCAATACGCCGTGCTGGTCTTCCACGACCAACCCTTCACCGACGAGCAGCAGCAGGCCTTCAGTCTGAACTTCGGTCCGTTGGAGAACACCGCTGGCGGCAATGTGACCAAGGCCTCGGAAAAGCGGCTTGGCGCGTTCATGGCCGATGTCTCCAACCTCGGGCTTGATCACAAGCCGCTGGCCCGCGACGACCGCAAGCGGCTGTTTAATTTGGGTAATCAGCTCTGGCACTCCGACAGCTCGTTCCGCGCGACGCCGGCGAAATACTCGCTGCTGTCGGGGCGGATCACGGTCGATCAAGGCGGGCAGACGCAGTTCTGCGACATGCGCGCCGCCTATGACGCGCTGGACGCCGCCACCAAGGCGGAGATCGAGGACCTGATCTGCGAGCACTCGCTGATCTACTCGCGCGGCACGTTGGGCTTCACCGATCTGTCGGAGGCCGAGTTGGCGATGTTCAAACCCGTGCGACAGCGGCTGGTGCGGGTGCATCCGGTGACCGGGCGCAAGTCGCTCTATTTGTCATCGCATGCCGGGACCATTATCGGCTGGCCGGTGCCGGAGGCGCGGGCCTTCCTGCGCGATCTGCTGGAACACGCGACGCAGAAGCAGTTCTTCCACGCCCATAGCTGGAAGCAATACGACCTGGTGATGTGGGACAACCGCAGCACCGTGCATCGGGTCACCCGCTTCGACGACACCAAGGTGCGCGACATGCGCCGCACGACGGTCGCCGGGGAGAGCATGACGGTGGCGCAGCTGGCGGCTTGAGGGGGGCGTCATCGAGCGCCGCAAACGCGGTCATGCCCGGGCTGGTTAACCCCCGTCATCCCCGCACTTGTTAATCCCCGTCATGCCCGGGCTTGTTAAACTCCGTCATCCCCGGGCTTGTCCCGGGGACCTATCGCGGCATTGTTGGAAACCTTGGTCCCCGGGACAAGCCCGGGGATGACGGTTTTTGCTGCCGTCTCTCACACTGTTAGCGCCCATGGGGACAAGCCCGGGGATGACGGGACGGGGGGTTACAACGACACGCCGTTCGATCCAGCGGCGTCACGCGGCCGCCTCAGCCTATCCCCGCAATTCCCCCGCCTTCACGCTGGCGATCGCGTTCGTCAGCACCTGTACGATCACCTCATCCGAGACGCTCCGTGACAGCAGCGCCATCGCCCCACCCAGCAAAGCCGAGGCAATCGCCACCGGCGGCACGTTCTGCCCGCTCATGTATTCAATCGCCTTGTCCACCACGGACCCCGCGAGGCTGAGTTCGGCGGGCGGGGTGTCGTCGTCATTGGCAGCCATCAGTTCGCTCCTGTTGATTCTGTTTCGTCTTGTTCCGCCGCCTGCATCATCCACATCCGGGCGTAAAGCCCGTCCTGGGCCAGCAGCGCGGCGTGGTTGCCGCGTTCGGCCACCTGGCCGTCTTGCAGCACGATGATCTCATCGGCATCGACGACGGTGGACAGGCGGTGGGCGATCACCAGCGTGGTTCGGTCGCGCGCCACCGCGCGCAGGGCGGTCTGGATGTCCTGCTCGGTTCTCGTGTCCAGCGCGCTGGTCGCCTCGTCCAGGATCAGGATGCGGGGGTTCTTCAGGATGGTGCGGGCGATGGCGACGCGCTGCTTCTCCCCGCCCGAGAGCTTCAGGCCGCGCTCACCGACGCGGGTGTCGTAGCCCTCGGGCAGGCGCAGGACGAAGTCATGCACCTGCGCGGCGCGGGCCGCCGCCTCAATCTCCTCCTGGGACGCGCTTGGTCGGCCGTAACCGATATTGTAGCGGATGGTGTCGTTGAACAGCACGGTGTCCTGCGGCACCACGCCGATGGCGGCGCGCAAACTGTCCTGCGTCATGTCGCGGACATCGTGCCCGTCGACCAGCACCCGCCCGCCGGTCACGTCGTAGAAGCGGAACAGCAGCCGGCTGATGGTGGATTTGCCCGCGCCCGTCGGCCCGACGATCGCCAGCCGATGCCCGGCGGGGACGGTGAAGCTGACGCCCTTCAGGATCTCCCGGTTGGGCTGGTAGCCGAAATGCACGGCCTCGAACCGGACCTCCCCGGCCGCGCCCTGCGCCGGCAGGACCATGGCGCCGGGACGATCCACGACCTCCTGCTCGACCTTCAGCAGAGCGAACATCTGCTCCATGTCCACCAGGCCCTGCTTGATGGTCATGTAGACCATGCCGAGGAAGTTCAGCGGCTGGTACAGCTGGATCAGATAGGTGTTCACCAGCACGAACTTGCCGATGGTCATGCCGCCATCGTGCATGTCCTGGGCCGCCATCAGCATGATCGCCGTCAGGCCGATGGCGATGATCGCCGCCTGGCCGAGGTTCAGCATGTTCAGCGACACCTGCACCCGCACCGCCGCCCGCTCATAGCGCGCCAGGGCGCCGTCGTAGCGGTTGGCCTCGTGGTCCTCGTTATTGAAGTATTTGACGGTTTCGTAGTTCAGCAGGCTGTCGAGCGCCTTGGTTGAGGCGTCGTTGTCGGTGTCGTTCATCGTCCGCCGGTAGCGGCCGCGCCGGCCGGCCAGCAGCGTGGTGTAGGCGACATAGGCGGTCACCGCGATCAGGGTGACGGCGGCGTAGCGCCAGTCGAACATCTGCCAGATGATGACGGTGACCATCACCAGCTCCAGCGCCGTCGGCACCACGTTGAACACCGCCAGGCGCAGCACCGACTGCATGCCCAGCACGCCGCGATCGATCACCCGCGACATGCCGCCGGTCTGGCGGTCCATGTGGAAGCGCAGGCTGACCGCATGCAGATGCCGGAAGGTGCGCAGCGCCAAGAGCCGCACCGCCCGCTGCTGGACGGAGGCGAACAGCGCGTCCCGCAACTCCCCAAAGCCCGCGGCGCCGATCCGCGCCAGGCCATAGGCGCAGAGCAGCAGCACCGGCACCGCCAGCATCGCCCCGTTCGCCGGCGCCAGCGCGTCGACGACCCGGCCATAGAGGACCGGCACATAGACCGTGACCACCTTGGCCAGCAGCATGAAGACCATGGCCACCACGACGCGCAGCCGCGCGCCGGGATTGCCGACGGGCCATAAATAAGGGGCCAGTGACAGCACGGTGCGCATGCTGCCGTTATTGACCCGAAGCTCCTGAGGCAGGGAAACCGGGGGAACCGCCGCTGAGGCGCCGCCATGGTGTGGTCGCATAACAGGACATGTGGCACGCTGGGGCTGCAATTGAAAGGCAACCCGCTTGGCCGAAGTCACTGGATTCATGCGCCACGTGCGCGCCTGCAATACCGCCGTGCTGCCGGGGGCGCGGTTGCCGTTCCGTCTGGCCGGCACCCAGGTCGGTTGGGTGCGGCCCGCCATCGCCGAAGTGCTGGCACCTTTCGCCGGGATAAGGCTGGATGCGAACGGCGTTGACCTCGACGATCCCGCCGCTTTGCCCGTCATCGCGCGCGGTTTGGCCGAACAGGGCCATTACCGCTGGCGCCAGGAGGCGTTTGACGTCCGCGGCCTCGGCGGCGGCGCGGTGATCAGCCAGATCGATCGCGGCGCCATCCCGAGCTTCGGGATTGAGGCGACGGGCGTGCATGTCAACGGCCTGGTGCGGCGCGCGGATGGGCTGCATCTATGGATCGCCCGGCGCGCCGCCGACAAATTGCTGGACCCCGGCAAGCTCGACCATGTCGTCGCCGGCGGCGTGCCGGCCGGTTACGGGCTGATGGCAACGCTGATCAAGGAAGCCGGGGAGGAAGCCTCGATTCCCCCCGCTCTGGCCGAACCTGCCCGCCATGTCGGCGAAATCCGCTATGCGATGGAGCGGCCGGAAGGCCTGCGCCGGGATCACCTGCATTGCTTCGACCTGGAACTTCCCGCGGATTTCACGCCCGAAGCGGCGGATGGGGAGGTGGAATCGTTCGAACTCTGGCCGATCGGCCGGGTTTTCGAGACGGTCCGGGATACGGAGGCGTTCAAGTTCAATGTGAATCTGGTGCTGATCGACCTGTTCATCCGCCTGGGGTTGATCCTCGGGGACGAGGCCGAGGCGCTCCGGCAGGGATTGAGACCGGGGTGCCCCTCGTCAATCCGATGACGTTCGGCATTTGTGACCTTGTTGTGTGATACCAGCCGCCCCTGATGTTAACCCATGGTGTCCTCCTTCCCCTTGAGGGAGGGGGT
>CAIUPC010000885.1 GCA_903900905.1 uncultured Acetobacteraceae bacterium | reverse complement strand
CCGGAGACGATCTCCCGCGTCGGGTAGCCCAGCCGCGCCGCGCCCTGGCGCACCAGATCGACGCACGCCGCGTCAAACGGCTGGGCCGGAATTTTGAACAGCGTCGTCAGTTCCAGCTTCACGCCGCAATCGCGGTCGATAAACCCGGCCTCACGCGGGAATTGCGCGTCCAGGCGGGCGACCTCGGCCTCATCCGGGTGGCGGAATTCGACCGAGAACCGGACCTCCCCGGGGATCACGTTGCGGCTGTTGGGGGACACCAGCAGTTGCCCCACCGTGCCGCGCCCGTCCTCTCCCCGGGCGCGCATCATGCGGTCCACCAGGTCGATGATCCGTGCCGCGCAGACCAGCGCGTCCTTGCGGGTGGAGGGCGGAGTCGTGCCGGCATGGCTGTCCTGGCCGATGGTCACCGCATCGTACCAGACCTGCGCCTGCGCCCCCGTCACGATCCCGATCGTTTTCTGCTCGCGCTCAAGAATCGGACCTTGCTCGATATGCAGCTCGAAATACGCGTCGGCCGGGAAATGTTGCGCCGGTTCGGCGCCGCGATAGCCGATTGCGTCGAGGGAGGCTTCGACGGTGTGACCCTCGGTATCCGTCAGCCCATAGGCCTTTTCCTGCGTGTAAACCCCGGCCCAGACGCCGGAACCCATCAGCGAATGGCCGAATCGGGCGCCTTCTTCGTCGGTCCAGTTGATCAGCTCGACCGGCGCTTCGGTGACGATGCCAAGGTCGGTCAGGCTGCGCATCACCTCCAGTCCCGCCAGCACGCCCAGCGCGCCGTCGAATTTGCCGCCGCTCGGCTGGCTGTCGAGGTGGGAGCCGAACAGCACCGGCAGCCGGTTCGGGTCGCGCCCGGCGCGGCGGGCGAACATGTTGCCGATAGCGTCGACGCGAACGGTCAGGCCCAGGGCCTCGCAGTCAGCGCGGAATTTGTCGCGGCCGCGGCGATCGACATCGGACAATGCGAGCCGCCGCACGCCGCCTTTCGCGGTGGCACCGATCTCGGCATAGCCCATCAGCGTGTCCCAAAGACGCTTGCCGTCGATACGCTGGTTGGTCTGCGAGGCGGTCATGGCGCGGCTCCGATGAAGATTGCGGGCGCATCTTGCCCGTGGGCGTGGTTCCTGCAAGCCTGGGCTTCATGGAAAGGTCTGGGACATCTCTCCCGTCCCGTCATCCTCCTCCCCCGTCATCCCCGGGCTTGTCCCGGGGACCAATCGCGGTACTGGCGGAAACCATGGTCCCCGGGACAAGCCCGGGGATGACGGACTGTTGGCCGGGGATGGCGGGGGAGGAGAATGGCGGGTTGTTGGGTGGCGATGACAGAATTTGCCGCCGGATATGGGGCATTGTACCGCCTGGAATAAAGCGGATAGGCAGGAGAACCACACCATGAAAACACCCGCGCTGACCCGCTTGGCCGACCTGGATCGCCCCGAAATATGGCAGGCCCGGGTGGATTTGGCCGCCTGTTTCCGTGCCGCCGCCCGGTTGGGCCTGCACGAAGGTGTGTGCAACCACTTGTCCTTCATGGTGCCTGGCCGGGACGACATGTTCCTGGTCAATCCCGATGGCTGGTCCTTCGCTGAAATCACGGCCTCCCGCCTGCTGATCTGCGATTTCAACCGCACCGTCATCGCCGGCGACGGCGTGCCGGAGGACACCGCTTTCTACATCCATGCCCCGCTGCACCGCCTGGTCCCGCGCGCTCGCGCCGCGTTCCACACGCATATGCCCAACGCGACCGCGCTGGCGATGCTGGATGGGCCGCCGCTGCTGTTCGCCGGCCAGTCGTCGCTGAAGTTCTACGGCCGGACGGCGGTGGACGAGGATTACGGTGGCCTTGCGCTGGATGAAGCCGAGGGCGAGCGCATCGCCTCCACGATCGGTGACGCGGACATCCTGTTCATGCGCCACCATGGCGTGATGGTCGTCGGGCCCAGCATCGCCAAGGCCTGGGACGATCTGTATTACCTCGAACGCGCCGCCGAAGTGCAGCGCCTGGCGGAGGCAACCGGCCGGCCGATCCGCCCGGTGCCGAAAGAGATCGCCGCACGCACGGCGGAACAGATGAAGCACGAGGGTGGACGCGACTCGCCAGCGTTGCATCTGGAGAGCATCAAGCGCCAATTGGATGCGAGCGCGCCGGAGTACAGGCAATGAAATTGGGATTGATGCTGGGCCTGTTTGGCCTGGCAGGCTGCACGCTGATCGATCAGCGCACCTTCGCCCCCTCCCCGGAGGCGGAGGAGACGTCATTCGCACAGGCGCCCGCTGCGCAGGTGCGGGTCGATCCGCGGCCGCCGCTGCTGGTCATCGACTATGCCACGCCGGAGCCGCGTTATCAGGAATTGCTGCACGTGGCCGTGCGCGCGGCGGAGGCGCGCTATGGCAATGTGCAATATGACGTGGTCGCGGTGCTCCCCGATCTGTCTGACACCGCGCGCGGGCAGGCGCGGGCCGTCGCGGTGATGCGTGATATCATCGCTTCCCCGGTCCCGGCGGTCCGGGTGCATCTGGCGCTGCGGGCCGAACCCGCTCTGGCGGCCAGTCAGGTGCGCGTCTACGTCCGCTAAATCTATGGGCCAGAGACCTTTTATTGGCAGCCGCGCCGAGGGGCTGTGCCTCGTGCTGTTCACGGCCTGCTGCTGGGGGCTGACCTGGCCGCAGTCCAAATACCTGCTGTCCATGCTGCCGCCGTTCAGCATGCGCGCGGGCTGCGGTATCGCCGGTTCGGCTTTCGCTTTCGCCGTGGCGGGTTTGCGCGGCGAGACCCTGATCCCGCCGCGCGACCAATGGGGCCGGCTGCTGCTGTACGCCATGCTGAACTACGGCCTGTTCATCGTGCTGACGACGCAGGCTTTGGTCTGGCTGACGGCGTCGGAGGCGGTTGTCATCACCTACACCCTGCCGATCTGGGCCTCGATCCTGGCCTGGCCGATGCTGGGGGAGCGGTTGAACGCACGCCGCATCGCCGCCATCCTGCTCGGCTGCGGCGGCGTCGCTTTGATGGTCGGGATTGGCACTGCCGCCGCGAACTGGGACAAATTGCCCGGGGCAGCGATGGGCTTCGTCGCGGCATGGTTGTTTGGGCTGGGCACGGTGGTGGCCAAGAAATACCCGCTGCGGCTGCCGCCCGCTGCCAGCGTCGCCTGGCAGGGATCTATCGGCACGATCCCGGTGCTGGTGCTGTCGCTATGGGAACATCCGGTCTGGAGCGGGGTTTCCACCTATGGCTGGGTCTCGATCGCCTATATCTCCACGTTGCCATTGACGATCGCCTATCTCGCCTGGTTCCGCGCATTGAAGCTGGTTCCGGCCTCCACCGCCGCCACCACGGTCCTGGTTTCGCCGATGATCGGGGTGATCGGTTCAACCCTGTTGCTGGGGGACGTTCTGGGGCCGCGCCAGATCGTGGCCTTGGTGATGACCCTGACCGGCGTGGCTTTGGCGGCTCGGGCGTAGACACAAAGCGGTGAATTCATATCTCCGCGAGGTTGACGACGCGCCGATGCGGGTGTGTTAGATAGCGCCATCTGAATTTGGGAGGTTTGTCATGCGGTTCTCCGTTCTGCCTAACGTGGCGTTGCTCGCGGTGTCCTTGTTTGTGGCGGGGGCCGTGCCGCATGGCGCCTTTGCCCAGGCCAATCCGACGGCGGAGCAGATCGTGAAGGCGCTGACACCGAATGGCGCGGACGGGGAGACGCGCGGTATTCGTATCGGCAGCAAAACCCAGCAGCCAGCACCGGCGGCTAAACCGTCGACCAGCCTGAATGTGCTGTTCGCGACCGGCTCAGCTGATTTGACCCCGTCGGCGATGAACACGCTCGACAGCCTGGGCAAAGCCCTCACTGATAACCGCCTGTCCGGCAACCACTTCCGGATCGAAGGCCACACCGACACCGTTGGCACGCCGGAGCAGAACAAGGCTCTGTCGGAGCGTCGCGCTCAGTCGGTGGCGAGCTATCTCGGCAGCAAATACGCGCTCGGCGCTGACCGGATTGAGGCGGTTGGGATGGGTGAGGATGGGCTGCAGGTGCCGACCCCGGCCCAGACCCCGGAAGCCCGTAATCGGCGGGTTGTGGTGGTTAATCTCGGGAGTTAAGGCGTTCGCCTATTCATCCCCGGGCTTGTCCCGGGGGCGCTGGCATAGTGAGAAATGGCAGCAAACACCGTCATCCCCGGGCTTGTCCCCATAGGCGCTAACATAGTGAGAGATGGCAGCAACAGCCGTCATCCCCGGGCTTGTCCCGGGGACCAATAGCGGCACCGGCGGACACCTTGGTCCCCGGAACAAGTCCGGGGATGACGGTATTATCGTCCGTGGCTATGACGCGCTTATCGTCCGTGGCGATGACGGTTTTATCGTCCGCGGCCGTGG
>CAIUPC010000884.1 GCA_903900905.1 uncultured Acetobacteraceae bacterium | reverse complement strand
TTTTTGGCGGCAGAATCCTTTGGGGGTGCTCGGGTCAAGCCCGAGCATGACGGCAAAAATGGCAGTCCCAGCCTCAAGGTTAAACCGGACAGCCATGGGCTTGTCCCGGGGGTGACGGTTTTTGGCGCCCAAGCCCGTCCAGCCAAAGGTATCGCGGCCAAATGCGATCACCCTGACCCAGACGATCACGCATCCGATATCCGCGACTCCTGTCCCCCTGCTACCCATCATCCATGCCCAATTTCGAACGCGAGCAACAAATCCCCGGCCGCGTCGCCGGGGTCGATGAAGTCGGGCGGGGCCCCCTCGCGGGCCCGGTCCTGGCGGCGGCGGTGGTGTTTCCACGGGGTGTGCCGGCGGCGATCCTGCGGCTGTTGGATGACTCCAAAAAGCTATCGGAGGTGCGGCGCGACCGGGCTTACGCCGCGCTCATCGCATGCGAGCAGGCGGAGATCGCGGTTGGCGCCGCATCGGTGGCGGAGATCACGCGATTGAACATCCTGGGCGCCTCCCTGCTGGCGATGCGCCGGGCGGTGCTGCGGTTGCCGCATCCGCCGGTGCTGGCGCTGATCGACGGCAACCGCCCGCCCGCACTGCCCTGCCCGGCCGAATGCATTATCGGCGGCGACGGCAAGAGCCTGTCGATCGCCGCGGCCTCCATCATCGCCAAAGTGACACGGGATCGGATGATGCGGATCCTGGCCTTGCGCTACCCCGGATATGGCTGGGAGGGCAACGCCGGCTACCCGACGGCGGCACATCGGGCGGCGCTGGAACGACTCGGGGCGACTCGTCATCACAGGCCGGGTTTTGGCCCGGTGCCAAAAACTACGACTCGGGAGTCAAATGGCGGTTGACGCGGCTTCGGTGGCTTCGTCAGGTTAGGTGCGACTCGTCTCTCTCCCTTCAGGAAGCCGCCTTGGAAATCGTTCGAGAACTGCCGCTGGATCAGGTCCTGCTGGGTGACTGCGTGCAATTGATGGGCATGCTGCCGCCCGCGTCGGTGCACTGCGTCTTCGCCGACCCGCCGTATAATTTGCAGTTACGGGGGGAGTTGCGGCGGCCGGATGACAGCCTGGTCGATGGCGTGGATGAGGAGTGGGACCGTTTCACCGATTTCGCCGCCTATGACGCCTTCACCCGCGCCTGGCTGACGGAATGCCGGCGGCTGCTGCGCAAGGACGGCACCATTTGGGTTATCGGCGCCTACCACAACATCTTCCGCATCGGTGCGATGATGCAGGATATGGGCTTCTGGATCCTGAACGACGTCGTCTGGCGCAAAGCCAATCCCATGCCCAATTTCCGCGGCCGGCGGTTCACCAACGCGCATGAGACGCTGATCTGGGCGGCGCGTGACCGCGACTCCCGCTACAAATTCAACTATCAGGCGATGAAATCGCTGAACGACGATGTGCAGATGCGCAGCGACTGGTACTTGCCGCTTTGCACGGGGCCGGAGCGGATGCGCAACCAGCACGGGCTGAAGCTGCACCCGACCCAGAAGCCGGAATCGCTGCTGCACCGGGTGATGCTGGCGAGCACCTCGCCCGGGGACATCGTGCTCGACCCGTTCCTTGGCACCGGCACGACGGCGAGCGTGGCCAAGCGGCTGCACCGGCATTTCATCGGGATCGAGCGCCATCCGGCCTATGCGGAGGCCGCCATTGGGCGGGTGCGGCAAACCAAACCCGGCGATGGCGCGGGGCTCAGCACACCGACGAAGCGCGACATCCCGCGGGTGCCGTTTGGCAGCCTGGTGGAGCGCGGGTTGATCACGGCCGGCACCAAACTGATGGACCGCCAGCGCCGGGTCAGCGCGGTGGTCTCAGCGGATGGATCGCTGGTGTCGGGTGAGATCCGCGGGTCCATCCATAAGGTTGGGGCGGCGTTGCAGAACGCGCCTTCGTGCAATGGCTGGACGTTCTGGCATTTTGAGCGCGACGGGATTTTGGTGGCGCTGGATGTGTTACGGACTCACGCGGTCTAGGACGGGGTTGAGGGGCCCCACGTTGGTCCGTTGGTTTTCAGTTTCACGCGAAGGGCGCGCAGACAAACAAAGCAGCGAAGGTTGCCGGGCGTTCGGTGTGGGCATTCCATGCGCACAAGCCGCTTCGGCCGCCGGATCGGCCGGGCTTCGCGTACTTTGATGCATCGGCAAGACTCACTCGTCATGCCGATGAAGATCGGCATCTACGCCTTTCTTTCGGCCTGACCAGCGAAGGCGTGGATGCCGACCGGCGTCGGCATGACGGACTGACAGGCGCCTGTAGGTCAGTTTTTATACAGTTTGATATTACAGTGCATAACGCAGCAAATCGTGGGTGGCGGGCCGGAGCCTGTCCTCGGGCGGGCGAAGCCCGACCCGTGGGCCCGCCATGACGGTATTGGGTAGAGGCCCTGCATTTGGGGCCTCCATTTGACAGCGCCCCCTAAATCCGGGCCGCCAGCGACCACGCAGCCGGGCGGAGCTGCGCCCTACCCCCCCAGGGGGCGCCGTACCGGCCACCTGTTTCCGCCGCCGGCAACGCTTGCGCGACAATCTCGATCACCCGCGTCTGCACCGACAGTGCGTGCCGCAACAAGGTCCGGTTGGCTTCCACCAGCCCCTCCAGCCGCTGCAACAACGGCCGCATCGCGGCGGACGCGGTGGCGTTACTGAAGGCGTCCAAAGCGCGCTGCTTCTCCGCCAGCAGCAGCGTCGCGGCGGCAAAATCCAGGCGCTCCAACGCCGCGTTCTCCCGCTCCAGCAGCGCACACAGGCGGCTGACCGCATCCGCGCTCATGGCTTCACCGCCGTTGGGGTTTTGGCTTCCTGCATGCGGATCATCGCCGCCAGGATCGGGGCCGCCAGGCCGAGCCCGCCATGGGCGGCGATGTGCTTGCCGAACTCCGCCACCAGCATCGGTTTCCAGGTCTTCTCCGCGTCGCCGCCACCGAACAGGCCATGCGCGGTATCGACGGTATCGAATATCGGCTCCAGCAACTGACCAATGGCCATCGCCTCAAAATCGGTCGCGGCCTTGCGCAGCGCCGCCGTCCCCCCGCCCGCCGGCGTCATCTCAACTCTCATCGGACCTCCAGATCGGCGTGCAACGCGCCGGCTGCCTTGATGGATTGCAGGATGCTGATGAGGTCGCGCGGCCCAACGCCGAGCGCGTTCAAACTGGCGACCAGATCGCGCAAGGTCACGCTGCCCGTGAGGATGCCGAGCTTGCGGTCGTGCTGATCATCGATCTGCACCTGCGTGCGCGGCACCGTGGTGGTGGTGCCGTTGGAAAAAGCGCCGGGCTGGCTGACCGCCGGCGTCTCGGTCACGCGGATGGTCAGATTGCCCTGGGCGATGGCGACCGTGCTGATGCGCACATTGGCGCCCATGACGATGGTGCCGCTCGATTCCTCGATCACCACCTTCGCCGCGTTGTCCGGCTCTATCGGTAGATTCTCGATCGCGGCCAATGTGTCGATCGGGTCCCGCCCGGCCAAAGCCAGCGTCACCGTGCGCGGGTCGGTGGCGCGGCTTATCGGCCCGACCGCGCCGTTGATCGCGGTCGCGATGCGGCGGGCGGTGGTCAAATCGGGGTTGCGCAGGCCCAGGCGCAGGGTGGTGCCCTTGTCGAGCTGGAACGCAACCTCCCGCTCCACCGTCGCGCCATTGGCGATCCGGGCGGAGGTCGGCACGCCCCGCGTCACCGACGCCGCCGCGCCGCGCGCCGCGATGGCGCTGGTCGAGAGCGCGCCCTGGCCCACGGCATAAACCTCCCCATCCGCGGCGAGTAGCGGGGTGACCAGCAGGATGCCGCCGGTCAGGTTGGTGGCATCGCCGAGGGCGGAGACGGCGATGTCGATGCGGCTGCCGCTGCGCGCGAAGGCCGGCAGTTCGGCGGTCACCATTACCGCCGCGACATTCTTGGTGGACAGGCTGGTCACCTGATCGCGGGTGTTGACGCCCAGCCGCTCCAGCATGCCAATGAGGGATTCGCGGGTGAAGACGTTGTTGTTGAGCTTGTCGCCGGTGCCGTTAAGCCCGACCACGAGGCCATAGCCGATAAGCTGGTTTTCGCGCACGCCCTCGACATCGGCGATGTCCTTGATGCGCACCTGCGCCCCCGCCGGTGGGGCGGCGGCGGTGAGCATCAGCCAGATCATGAAAAAACGCGGCCAGCGGCGCATTTTCTGCCTCGGGTTAACGATTGGGAAAGGTTTTTCCGTCACTCTGACAGAGGAACCGCAAACGCCATGCCACCGGTTTGGCGGCGGAAATCCGACCCTGGCACCCGGCAAATCCTGCCGGTGGGACAAAGGAGCCGAGCGTATGACGGGTATCGATGCCATTGGCGGCCCAGCGGGGGGCGGCCCAGCGGGGGCGGATCGCGGGCGGCGGGGCCGCGCGGCATCCGAGAGCCGGTTTGTCCTGCCTGACGCCACCGCGGCGGCCGATACGGCCCCGCTGACCGAGACGTTCCCCGCCGCGGCGATCCTCCGTTTGCAGGAGGATTGGACCAACCTTGATCTGACCGGCCCCGCTGACCCGCCGCCCTGGCAGCGGCAGAGTGCGGCGATGCTGTCGGAGTTGGGGATGCTGCAACGCGGTTTGCTCGGCGGTGGTGACCCGGCCGCGGCCGTGACACGGCTGGACGCGCTGCTGGAGCAGCCCGTTGGGGCGCTATCGCCGCCGGTTTTGGCGCTTCTTTCAGCCGTGCGGCTGCGCGTCCGGGTCGAATTGGCCCGCTACCGTCAATAGTTCAATTATTGCAGTGCGTTGATAGTTTGCTTTGTGCTCTTGGCCTGCGTCCGGTGCGCGGTTATAAGCCCGCGCGTTCATGATCCGGCGTGGCGCTGGGACTCCCCAGATGCTGTCCGGCATGGGCAGAAACGTGACGAACAGGACCAGCGCGCATGATGATCAGTCTGCCCCCAGACTATCGGCCCCTGGAGGACGAGGATTTTATGAACCCCGTCCAATTGGAGTATTTTCGTCAAAAACTACTGAACTGGCGTTCGGATTTGATCCGCGAAGCCGACGGCACATTGGCCAGCCTGTCGGAGGGCGGCATCCATGAGGCCGACATCACCGACCGCGCCAGCGTCGAAACCGATCGAGCCCTGGAGCTGCGCACGCGGGACCGGGCGCGCAAGCTGATCTCCAAGATTGATCAGGCGCTCAACCGCATCGACGACGGCAGCTACGGCTATTGCGAAGAAACCGGGGAGCCGATTGGCCTGCGCCGGCTGGAGGCGCGGCCAATCGCGACGATGTCGATCGAGGCGCAGGAGCGGCATGAGCGCAAGGAACGCATCCACCGCGACGACTGACGGGGATTACGCGACGTAGGCGTTAGATGAGCGGCGAACAGGTCTCAATCACGTTGTCCCGGGGATGACGATTTTGGCGACCCTCGCCGCCAATTTAGCACCTGGGGGATTCATACCAGCCCGTGTCGACATTGACTCACCGGCAGCGCCCCAACGCCGTCATGCCGACCCACGGATCAAGTCCGTGGGCAGGCTCCGGTCGGCATCCACGACTTTGCAGCGTTAGACAGGAGAAAGGCGTGGGTGCCGACCTGCGTCGGCATGACGGGTAACGATTGCCGGTACGTCATTCATTTTACCGGTTGGTATAAGCCCCCGCTTCGCTGGATCGCGGCCAC
>CAIUPC010000883.1 GCA_903900905.1 uncultured Acetobacteraceae bacterium | reverse complement strand
TTTGACTCAGGACTCACCGCACCCGCGACGTTCCGCCGAAACTGAAACGCGGGAGGCGGTTTGATGTCCCAATCCACCACAACCGCCAGCACTGGCCCACGCGTCACAGAGCAACGCGCCGAATCCGCCGGCCGCCGCCGCACCGCGCGCCTTCTCCGCCCCATCCTGATGTTGGGCGGCATCGCGATCGTGATCGTCGGCGCCGGTGCTTACTGGCTGACCGGCGGGCGGTATATCTCAATCGATGACGCTTATGTCCGCGCCGCCAAAGAGGTCATCGCAACGGACGTGTCCGGCATCGTGATGGATGTGCCAGTACGGGAAGGCCAAAAAGTCGTCACCGGCGATATTCTCCTGCGCCTGGATCCAAAGCCCTTCCAGATCGCCGTGGCCGCGGCCAAGGCCAATCTCGGCGGCACGGTGTCGAGCCTCAATGCCATGAAGCTTGAATACAAACGCATGTTGCGGGATGTCGAGGTCAAACAGGCCCAGGTCAGTTCCGACCATGCCAATTTCGAACGCTTCTCCGCACTGGTCAAAAGCGGCGGCGTCACCCGCGCCGAATACGACAACGCCCGCTTCCAGCTCGCCGCCAACCAGCAATCGGTGGAAGCGCTGAAAGTCACCGCCGAAGTCCAGCTCGCCCGCCTCGGCGGCGACCCCGAAGTCGATGTCCGCCGCATGTCCGACTACCTGCAAGCCCAGGCCCGGCTTGATGAGGCACAGCGCCAACTCGATCACACCGTCATCAAAGCCCCGTTCGGCGGCATCGTCACCCAGGTGGAATCGGTTCAGCCCGGCATGTATCTCGCCGCCGCCACCGCCGCCTTCGGGCTGATTTCCACCGAACGCGTCTGGATCGAAGCCAATCCCAAGGAAACCGAACTCACCCATGTCAAGCTCGGCGATCCCGTGAAACTGACCGTGGACACCTATCCGGGCCGCAGCTGGACCGCGACGGTGGAAAGCATCGCCCCCAATAGCGGATCCGAATTCGCCATCCTGCCGGCCCAGAATACCTCCGGCAACTGGGTCAAGGTCGTGCAGCGCATCCCCGTCCGCATCAAGATCGACCGCAAGGAAGGTGACCCCCAGCTGCGCGCCGGCATGAGCGTGGAAGTGGAAATCGATACCGGGCATGTCCGCACGATCCACAACCTGTTCTGAGCGCAAGCGCGCGTGGCCATTCAGCCGCCCGGACCGGTACCGCACCGGCTTCTGATCACGCTCTGCACCTGCTCAGCCACGCTGATGCAGGCGCTGGACCAGACCATCGCCAATGTGGCGCTGCCTTATATGCAGGGCAGCCTGTCGGCCAGCTATGACGAGATCACCTGGGTTCTGACCTCTTACATCACCGCCGCCGCGATCATGACCGCGCCTGTCGGCTGGCTCGCGGCCCGGTTCGGGCGCAAATACCTCTATATCACCTGCCTCATCGGCTTTACCGCCACGTCCATGCTCTGCGGCGCGGCGCAAACCCTGGCGCAGATGGTGCTGTTCCGCATTCTGCAGGGCATGTTCGGCGCCGCCCTCGTGCCGCTGTCGCAGGCGACGATGATGGACATCTACCCGATGGAGCGCCGCGGCCAGGCCATGGCCATCTGGGGCGTCGGCGTCATGATCGGCCCCATCCTCGGCCCGACGCTCGGCGGCTATCTGACCGAGATCTACAACTGGCGCTTCGTCTTCTACGTCAACCTGCCGTTCGGCATCCTGGCGACGCTGGGCCTGATCTTTTTCATGCCCCGCTCGCACCCCAACTTCAACATGCGCTTCGACTGGATCGGGTTTTCGGTCCTGTCATTGGGTATCGGCGGCGTGCAGATGATGCTCGACCGCGGCCAGGATCAGGACTGGTTCTCATCAGGCGAGGTCATCGCCGAGGCGGTTATCGGCGGCCTCGGCCTCTATTTGTTCATCGTCCACATGTTCACCGGTCAGAAGCCGTTCATCCCGCCGGCCATGTTCAAGGATCGCAACTACGCCGCCGGTGCGATGATGATGTTCGCCGCCGGGACGATCCTGGTGTCGAGTTCCTCGCTGATGGCGCCCTGGCTGCAAAACCTCGCCAATTATCCGGTTGAGACGGCCGGCCTCATCATGGCGCCGCGCGGCATCGGCACCATGGCGGCCATGCTTATCGGCGGGCGGCTCAGCGGCAAAGTCGATCCGCGCAAGCTGATGGCCTGCGGCATCACGCTGCTGGTGATCTCGATCTGGGAGATGACGTCCTGGACGCCCGACGTGTCGCAG
>CAIUPC010000882.1 GCA_903900905.1 uncultured Acetobacteraceae bacterium | reverse complement strand
GTGAGAGGCAGAAGGTGAAAGTCGTGGATGCCGACCTTCGTCGGCATGACGGGGTTCCGGTGCCGACGCCCCCCTCCAGCACCAGGGCTTCCGCCCACCCCAAAACCTACCCTATACTCCTCGGTAGCAAATAACGGAGCGGAACGATGCGGCAAATGGTCATGGTGGGCTTCCTGCAGGCCCAAAACTGCACAACCCTGGCCAGCGCCTGGCGGCACCCGGAGGCGCGGACCGACTTCACCACCGCCGCCTACTACCAGCATATCGGCCAGGTCCTGGAAGCCGGCAAATTCCAGCTCGCCTTCTTCGACGACCGCCTCGCCATGCCCGACCTCTATGGCGGCAACCCGGCCGAGGTCGTCGCCAACGGCGTCCGCGTCGTCAAAATGGACCCCTTCGCCTGCCTGATGGCGATGGGCTTCGGCACCTCCCGCCTCGGCATCGGCTCCACCGCCTCCACCACCTATTACGAGCCCTTCGACGTCGCCCGGCGCCTCCAAACCGTCGACCTCATGATCGGCGGCCGCGCGGCCTGGAATGTCGTGACCTCGGTCAATGACGGCGAAGCGCTGAACATGGGCCGCGATGTGCATATGGAGCACGACGCCCGCTACGACCGCGCCGACGAGTTCATGGAAATCGTGCTGAACTGCTGGGATAGCTGGGAAGACGACGCGCTGGTGGTGGACAAGAAGTCCGGCCTGTTCGCGCATCCCGAGAAGGTCCACCGGCAGGAATATAAAGGCCAGTACCTCAAGACCAGCGGCACCTTCACCGTCCCCCGCTCACCGCAGGGCCACCCGGTGGTGATCCAGGCCGGCTCGTCCCCGCGCGGCAAAATCTTCTCCGCGCGCTGGGCCGAAACCGTCTTCGTCGCCTACCATGATATCGAGGACGGCAAGCGCCAGTACAAGGAATTCAAGGACGCCATCGCCGGCCACGGCCGTAACCCCGATGACGTCACCGTCAATACCATCGCCTATCCGGTCGTGGCCGAGACCCGTTCCGAAGCCGAAGACAAAATGGCGTTGATCGAATCCCTCTATAAAGAGGTCGATGGCCTGTCGCTGCTGTCCGAAGCGCTGAATTTCGACTTCAAGACCAAGGGTATGGACGAGGCGTTCTCGCCCGAGGAACTCGACGGCATGTCCGGCATGCAGGCCATGCGCAATCGCGTCATGCAGCAAATCGGCCACAATCCGACGGTGCGCGACTTCCTGAATGTCACCCGCCGCGGCCGCACCCACAATGCCATCGTCGGCAGCGCCAAGGACATAGCCGATCGGCTTGAGCAATGGTTTGTTGAGCGGGCGTGCGATGGTTTTGTGATCGCCGGCACCCACACGCCCGGAACGTTCGAGGATTTCGTCAAACACGTCGTCCCCGAATTGCAACGCCGCGGGGTTTATCAGAAGGACTATAAGGGCGCGACGCTGCGGGAAAATCTGGGTCTCGGCATGCCGCAAATGGGCTGGTGGAAGTAAGATCGACATGACAAAGACGGTTCTGGTCGCTGGCGCCAGCGGCTTGGTGGGTTACGGCGCGATCAAGCATTTCGGGGTCCAACCCAATACCAAGGTCATCGCGGTGTCCCGCCGCGTGCCCGAGGACCTGTGGCACGCGAAACATGTCAAACTCGACCTGATGGACGCAGCCGATTGCCGCGCCCAGGCGTTTCGCTTCAGTGAGGTCACGCATCTCGTCTACGCCGCCTTGCACGAGCTCCCGGGCCTCGTGGAAGGCTGGCAGAACGACGAGCAGATCCGCATCAACGACCAGATGCTGCGCAACCTGCTTGAACCCTTGATCGAAGCCGCGCCGGATCTGCGCCACGTCACCCTGTTGCAGGGCACCAAGGCCTATGGCGTGCATGTCCGCCCCATGCGCGTCCCCGCGCGGGAAGGCCGGTCGGAGATGCGGGAGCAGCCGAATTTCTATTGGGCGCAGGAAGATTACCTGCGCGCGCGGCAAGCCGATGAGAAATGGCATTGGACGATCCTCCGTCCCGTGCTGGTGGTGGGGGAGGCGATTGGCGGTGCCATGAACCTCATCCCCGCGCTTGGGGTCTTCGCGGCCATGATGCGCAATCAAAGCGATACGCTGCCGTTTCCCGGCGGCGGGCCGCGCATCTCCCAGGCGGTCGATGCCGATTTGCTGGCCCGCGCGATCGCCTGGGCCGGCGAGGCGGAGAGCGCGCGCAACGACACCTTCAACGTGACCAACGGCGATGTTTTCGTGTGGGAGCATATCTGGCCGGCGATCGCCGAGGCTTGCGGTATGAAACCAGGTCCCTCGACGCCGTTTCCGCTCAATGTGCTGGCCGAGGGCGGCGCGATGGGATGGAATTTGCTGCGGCGGCATCATGGATTGCGGGCACCGGGGCTGGCGGATTTTGTCGGGCAATCCTTTGAATATGCCGACTATCAGCTGCGCTATGGCCACCCGGAACCTGGCCCCGCGTCGATCGTGTCCACGGTGAAAATCAACCAGGCTGGTTTCCATGAGACGATGGATACCGAATTTATGTTCCGGAAATGGTTCAAAGTGTTCCAGGACCGGGGATTGTTGCCGAAAGTGAAATAAGCCGGACATCAGGCATAGACGGACCCGGTTAGCCAGTGCCGCGCCAGCCGCTCCACATCGTGCTGGCGGGCCACCGGCCAGCACGGCAATCGGGTGAAGCAGGCTCAGCACCCGAATTGGAGCAATGGCTGGCCCCACCCCCGTCATCCCCGGGCTCGTCCCATTGGCGCCAGCATAATGAGAGACGGCAGCAAAAACCGTCATCCCCGGGCTCGTCCCGGGGACCAAGTTTTCCGCCTCTGCCGCGACTGGTCCCCGGGACAAGCCCGGGGATGACGGGGAGGGGAGCATGGTCGGCTTCACCCGATTGCCCTGAGACGCAGCCCTTGAATACTGACCGGTCAGTCATTAAATCCCAAACATGCTGCCTACGCCCCCTCCTCGCCGCCGCCGCAAAGACGCCCGTCCCGGCGAAATTCTGGCCGCCGCCTTGGCGCTATTCGGCGAACGCGGCTTCTCGGCAACCAGACTCGATGACGTCGCCGCGCGGGCCGGCGTCAGCAAAGGCACGGTCTATCTTTACTACCCCACCAAAGAAGACCTCTTCCGCGCCGTCCTGCGCCAGGGCCTGATTCCCAATCTGGAGGCGATGGAGGTGGAATTGGCCACCCATCAGGGGTCCACCGCTGAGCTTCTCGGCCTCATCGGGCGCCGCCTGCTTGCATTGATGGATACCAATCTGACGGTCATTCCAAAATTAGTACTGGCCGAGGCCGGCAACTTCCCGGCCCTGGCACAATTCTACGCCGACGAGGTCGTTAAACGGGCCATGGCCCTGCTGGCCGGTATTCTGCGCCGGGGAATGGACCGGGGGGAGTTGCGGACCATAGACCCGCAAGACGCGATCCCATCGATCATGGCGCCTTTCCTGATGATGGCTTTATGGAAGCACTCTCTTGGCCAGCACACGAATCTCGCTTTGGATCCCGAGGCGGTCGTCGCCGCCCACTTGCAAGTGCTGCTGCATGGATTGGAGAAGCGCCCATGAAACAGCCGCTCGTGCTGGCGATCCTGCTCCTGTTGGCCGTGGGGGCGGCCGTGGGCGCGGCGATGGGGTGGCTCTACCCGCGCCCGCTCGCCGATGCTGCCTGGCAGGGCTATGCCGATGCGGAATACGTCCGGATCGGCCCCCCACTCCAGGGCCTGCTGACCGCGGTGCCGGTGAAGGCCGGTGATCAGGTCGTCGAAGGTCAGCTGCTGTTCGCCCAGGACGATGCGGCCGATCGGGCGGCGTTGGATGGGGCTGTCGCGAACGTTGCGGAGGCTGAAGCGCGCCTCGCCAACCTGCAATTGCCCGGGCGTGATCCGGAAATCGCCCAGGCGGAAGCCAATCTGGCCGATACCAGGGCGGCGGCAGTCCGGGCCGCGCGCGACCTCGAACGGGCGGAAGCGCTTGTCCGGACCCATGTCGTGAGCGTGCAGCAACGCGATCTCGCGCGCGCCGACGCCTTGTCTGCTGCCGCGCGGGAGCAGGCGGCCGCGTCGGCTCTGGTCCTGAAACAGGCCACGCTCGGCCGTGTCCAGGAGATCGCGGCCCAGACAGCGGCGCTCGCCGGCGCCAGGGCGCAGCGGGCACAGGCGGAATGGCGGCTGGCGCAGCGGCGCATGGCGGCCCCGGCCGCCGGTCTGATCGCCGATATCTTCGCCCGCCCCGGGGAGACGCCCAATGCCGGGGCGGCCGTCGTCTCGCTGCTGCCACCCGGTAATATGCTGGTCCGCTTTTTCGTGCCCGAGCCGGCATTGCCGGGGTTACGGCCAGGCCAGCGCGTCGGTATTGGCTGCGACGCCTGTCCGGCGAACCTGACCGGCACGATCTCGTTTATTTCACCCCGAGCCGAATACACCCCACCCGTTATTTACAGTGAAGTCACGCGGAGCAAACTGGTCTACCAGGTCGAAGCCCGCCCGGCCTCGCCGGAAGTAATGGTGCTTAAACCTGGGCAACCCGTGACCATCCGGCTTTTGCCATGACCCGCTACGCCATCGATGTCCACGGCCTCGCCAAGCGCTTCGGCGATCGGCAGGTGGTCTCGGGCCTCGATTTGCGCGTCCCCGAAGGCGAAATCTGCGGCTTCCTCGGCGGCAATGGCAGCGGCAAAACCACGACGATCCGGATGCTCTGCGGCTTGCTGACCCCTGATGCCGGCGGTGGCACCTGTCTGGGCCTGGATGTCATCAAACAGAGCGCCGAAATCCGCCTGCAGGTCGGCTATATGACGCAACGATTCAGTTTTTATGGCGAATTAACCGTCAAGGAAAATCTGGATTTCGTCGCCCGCCTGTATCAGTTGCCGAACCGCGGCAAGGTGGTCGCCGACATGCTGGAGCGGATGGGTCTCGCCGACAGGGCGGAGCAGTTCGCGCGGAACCTGTCAGGGGGCTGGAAACAGCGGATGGCGCTCGCGGCCTGCGTGTTGCACCGGCCGAAGCTGCTGCTGCTCGATGAGCCGACGGCCGGCGTGGATGCCAAGGCGCGGCGCGAATTCTGGGACCTGATCAACGACATGGCGGCGGAGGGGATGACCGTTCTCGTCTCCACCCATTACATGGACGAGGCCGAGCGCTGCAAACGCATCGTCTATCTGTCCGGCGGCCGCCTGATCGTGCAAGGCACGGCCGAGGATGTCGTGCGCGATGCCGCGCTGGTGGTGTTCGATCTGACGGGGGAGGGGATCGACAAGGTCTCCAAACGCCTGCGCGGCGCCCCGGGGATCGAAAGTGCGACCATCTTCGGCCGGGCCTTGCGGGTGGTCGGGTTGGACCGCGACGCGATGCGGGCCTCGCTTGCCACAATCGCCACCGAACCCGGCATTGTGACCGAGGAAGTGCCGGCCCGGCTCGACGACGTGTTCATCCATCTGCTGCAGGAACCAACGGCATGAGCGGTTTCTCCTTCAATCGCTTCCTGGCGGTTCTGCACAAGGAAACGCTGGAGATGCGGCGCGATAAGGCCACCATTGGCCTGACGGTGATGCTGCCGCTGATCCAGCTGTTCTTGTTCGGCTACGCCCTGAACGCCAATCCCCGCCATCTGCCGACCGGCGTGCTGACGGGGGAGGAGTCTCGATACAGCCGGGATCTGGAAGCGGCGTTGCGCAACACCGGCTATTTCGATCTGCGCCGCTTCGCCAGTGAGGCCGAAGCCGATACCGCTCTGGCCCGCGGTGACGTGCTGTTCGTGCTGAATATCCCCGCCGGCTTCACCCGCGATGTCGATAACGGCCGCAAACCGGCCATTTTGATGGATGCCGACGCCACCGACCCCACCGCCATCGCCCAGGCCAGCGCCGCGGTGAACGCGCTGAACGCCACCGTGTTGCAACGCGACCTGCCCGTGCCGCTGCAGAACCAGACCGGTGGCGCGCCGTTCCAGATCATCGTCCATTCCCGCTACAACCCCGAAGCCATCACCGCCATCAACGTCGTCCCCGGCTTGATTGGCGTGATCGTCAGCTTCTCCACCCTCGTGATCACGGCGCTGACAATGACGCGGGAGCGGGAGGCCGGGACGATGGAAAACCTGCTCTCGATGCCGGTCCGCCCGCTGGAGGTGATGTTCGGCAAAATCCTGCCCTATGTCGGGCTGGGCTATGTGCAGGTCTTCCTGATCCTGGCGGTGTCCGTGGCGGTGTTCGGGGTGCCGGTGCATGGCTCGATCCCGCTGCTGCTGGCGGTGCTGGGCCTGTTCATCGCCTGCAATCTGGCGCTGGGCTTTACCTTTTCGACCATCGCGCGGACGCAGATGCAGGCGCAGCAGTTGGCGCAGTTCGCGCTGCTACCATCGATGATGCTGTCCGGCTTTATTTATCCGTTTGCCGGTATGCCGCTCTGGGCGCGTGCGATCGGGGAGGTGCTGCCTTTGACCCATATCATTCGCATCGCCCGCGGCATTCTGCTGAAGGGGAACGGCTTCGCGGAGATTGCCGGCGATGTCTGGCCGATGGCGGTCTTCGCCGTCGCCGCGACCGGAGTCGCCGTGTGGTCGTATCGCGAGACCCTGGATTGAACCCGGGACGGTGCTTATGTTTCGCCCATCCGAGGACAGGAGGACCCATCCATGTTGAACCCGATTGCTCCGTTGAGCCTGAACGATCCCAGCCTGTTCCGGCAGGCCAATTTCATCGATGGCAAATGGGTCCAGGCCGATAGCGGCAAGACCCTGGTGGTGCGCAATCCCGCGACCGGCGAAGCGATCGGTGAAGTCCCCGCCATGAGCACCGCCGAGACCCGCCGTGCGATCGAGGCCGCCAACAAAGCCTGGCCTAATTGGCGCGCGATGCTGGCGAAAGACCGCGGCGCCATCCTGCGCAAGCTCTCGGACCTCATGCTGGCCAATGCCGACGACCTCGGCGCCATCATGACAGCCGAACAAGGGAAACCGCTGGCGGAATCGAAGGGCGAGATCGCCTATGCCGCGAGCTTCATCGAATGGTTCGCCGAAGAGGGCCGGCGCGTTTACGGCGATACCATCCCACAGAACGCCAAAGGCCGGCGCATCATCGTGACCAAGGAACCCATCGGCGTCTTCGCGGCGATCACCCCCTGGAACTTCCCGGCGGCGATGATCACCCGCAAGGCCGGCCCAGGCTGGGCGGCGGGATGCACGGGGGTGATCCGTCCGGCCTCGCAAACCCCGTTCTCCGCCCTGGCCATCGCCGTCCTGGCGGAGCGCGCGGGCATGCCGGCCGGCGTGTGCAATGTGATCACCGGCCCCTCTGGCCCGATGGGTGACGAGCTGACTTCGAATCCGATCGTCCGAAAATTGTCGTTCACCGGATCGACGGAAGTGGGCGCCAAACTGCTCGCGATGTGTGCGCCGACGGTGAAAAAAACCAGCATGGAACTCGGCGGCAACGCGCCGTTCATTGTGTTCGATGACGCCGATCTGGATCAGGCGGTGCTGGGGGCGATGGCGAGCAAGTATCGCAATACCGGGCAGACCTGCGTTTGCGCCAACCGTTTGCTGGTGCAGGACGGGGTGTACGAGGCCTTCGCCGCCAAACTGAAAGTGGCCGTGGAGGCCATGAAAGTCGGCAACGGCATGGAACCCGGCGTCAGCCAGGGACCGCTGATCAATGCCGACGCCGTGGCCAAGGTCGAAGAACATATCGCCGACGCCCTGTCGAAGGGGGCCAGCATCGTCACCGGCGGGCACCGCCACGCCCTCGGCGGCACCTTCTTCGAACCCACGATCCTGGCCAATGTGCCACGGGAAGCCCTGATCTTCCGGGAAGAAACCTTCGGCCCCGTCGCCCCGCTGTTCCGCTTCAAGACGGAAGCAGAGGCAATCGCCATGGCCAATGATACCGAATTCGGCCTGGCCTCGTATTTCTATTCCCGCGATGTCGGCCGCATCTTCCGGGTCGCGGAGGCGCTGGAATACGGCATCATCGGCATCAATGAGGGCATTATCTCGACCGATGTCGCACCGTTCGGGGGCATGAAATCCTCCGGCCTCGGCCGCGAGGGATCCAAATACGGGATCGACGACTATCTGGAGATCAAATACCTGGCCATTGGCGGCATCGGCACGTGATGGCGGCCGGCGCGGGCGGTGTAACCATCGCTCGCGCCACCTTGGACGATCTGGGCTTCATCATGGCGACCGAGCGGTTGCCGGGATACGAGGCCTTTGTCGCGTCCTCCGACGAGACGGTGCATCGCGCCCGAATGGCCAACCCGCGCGCGGCCCATTTCCTGGCAATTGCTGATAATCGGCCGGTCGGTTTCGCCATTCTGCGTGACTGGAACAGCCCGGACGGGATCACGCTGCTGATGCGGATCGCGATGGCGGTGCCGGGGCGCGGGCAGGGCACCGCGTTCTTGCGGCTATTGATCGATCACGTGTTCACCGCAACGGCATGCCATCGTTTGTGGGTGGGCCAGTTCCCCGACAACACAAGGGCCCGGCATGTCTACCAAAGCGTTGGTTTCGTCCCCGAGGGCATCGCCCGTGGCAATGTCTTTCTTCACGGCCGCCATCACGATGAACTGATCCTCGCCATCCTGCGCCCGGATTGGGAAGCACGCCGGCGGGGTTAACCAGCCAGCCGCCGCACCCGTTCCGCGGCCAGCTGCGCGCAGGCAAGCCAGACGGTCTTGGGAATGTCGTGGGTGCCAGCGGCATAATATTTCAGCATGCGCGGGCTGACGGCGAGCGCGTCGGAGGCGCGGGGGAAGGTAAAATCCATCTCCCGCATCCAGCCCGTGAAATCATCGGCTGACATCCAGGGTGCGGCCGGCCGGCCCGGTGGGTGCGCGTCCTCCCACAGGCCGTCGGCGCTGAACGCCACATCGGTGTCCGGCCAGACGATCTGCCAGCCGTCGTCTTCGATGGCGGCGGATGCGAAGACGGCGGGGTCGCGCAACGGGGCGGCCCAGGTTTTGTCCGCCACGACCCGCGCCAGATTGTGCCGGGAATGCGACCCATCATGCCAGGTCACCAGCAGCGTCGCGGGGTGTTCAACGGCCAGAGCCGTCACACGCGGTGTGGCTTCGTCCGCCGCCATCATGAGTGATACATAGCCCATTGCTTTGCCGTCCTGTCCCTGTTCGCCAACAACCAGTCCCGCGCGTCCCGCAACACCCGCACCGGAAAATCCCGGTTCGGATCCATCGACTGCGCATCCATGATCCGCAACCGGATCGCCTGACCCTGGCAGCGCACATGAACATGCGGAGGCGGATGATCATTGGGGAACACGAAAATCGTCGCTCCGGCGATGTCGATGATTTTGGGCACGTCAGGACTCCTTTATCGGGCAATGGTTGCACCGCGTCAAGCGGTAACAACACAACCATGCCCGAAAAAGGTGAAGGAACGGTTAACGCGCCTCAGCTTCCCGCGACGTCGTGTGACTCCTCGAAGAACATGTCCTGCCAGCGCGGGGCGAGGCGTTTGACGCGGCCGACTTTGTGCATGAATTCGGCGAAGGCCATCACTTTCAGCGGCACGGTGGTGTAATCGACATCGGGATCGTGCACCCATTCGGCGAATTTACCGGCATCGACCTGTTTGTCGCCGGTCATGGTCAGATAGATTTCCGCGGTTTTGCGGGGTTCGGCCTTGATGAAGGCATTGGCCTCTTTTTGCGCGCCCAGCACGGCGGCGCAGATTTTCGGGTTGGCGTCATGGAATTTGCGGGTCGCCAGAAAAACGCCGTTGGTGTGCTTGCCGCCGGTGACATCGTAGGACTTCATGACCTGATGCATGCCGGGCATGGCCAGTTCGTAGTAATAAAAAGGCGAACTGGCGAGATGACAGGTGATCTCCGACATGCCGCCGGCGACCGCGGCCATGGCATCGGGATGCGACAAGGTCACCGTCAGGGGGTCGAGCCGGGCATATTGGTCGAAGCCCCATTTCTGCGCGGCCGCCATTTCCAGCGTCAGCGCGTGGCCGGTGATCTTGACCCCCGGCAGCGCGATCCGGTCTTTGTCGGTTAAATCGGCGATGGTTTTGATGCGTTCGGTCTTGGTGACCATGATGAACGGCATGCATTGCAATGCGGACAAGGCCCGCACTTCCTGCGGGGTGCCGAAGGTCTTGTCCCAAAGCGTGATCAGCGTGGTGCTGCCTGGCCCAATGAAATCGGCCTGACCGGCCAGCAGCGCGTCGATCTGCGGGCCGGGCCCGCCCAGCACGGACCATTCAACCTTCAGGCCGGGAATGCCGACGCGATCCGCGTGTTGCTCGATCAGCCCGAGCTTTTCCATGACCATCATCGACATGTAGCCGAGCCCATATTGCTTGGAGATGCGCACGACCGGCGCCTCCGCGCGGGCAGGGCGGAGCAGCATGGGTGTGGCAAGCAGGGCTAACCCGAGGTCGCGGCGGCGCATGGCAGTTCTCCAGAATGGTCGATATTCACACTAGAGCACAATTGGGTCAGGTTGACCCAATTGTGGTCTAGAAGTTTTTGTTTGGTCGCATGATTCACGCCGCCGTGTGGTTCCACCTGTGGCGATCATGCTCTAACCGAACGGCATGACCCCGGCGAGGCGCTCGACCATCGCGGGGGCTTCGCTTTCCGGCAGATTGGTAAATCCAAGCAGCAGCCCATGACCGCAATCATGCACCAGTGCCAGCCCGGATAGCGCGGCCGGGGCAAGGCCGATCTGGGCGGCGCGGCGGGCGAGGATGCCGTCGTCGGCGGCCGCGGGGAACCGCGCCAGAAGATGCATGCCACCGGCTTCCGGCTCGACCCGCACCTGATCGCCGAAGCGTTCGGTCAGAGCCTGGGCCAGGGCCTGCCGCCGGCTGGCGTAAAGGACGCGCATTTTACGGATATGGCGCGCGAAGTGGCCGTTATCCATGAACGAGCAGACCACCCGCTGTTCCAGTATCGGCAGGCCGGCGGTCAGCAGCCGGCTGGCACGCCGGAAGGCATCCGCGAGTTCATCGGGGACAACCAGGTAACCCAGTCGTAAGGCGGGATGCAGAACCTTGCTGAAACTGCCGGCATAGAGCACCCGATGGGCCTGATCGAGGCTCTTCAACGCGGGCAAAGCGTGCCCGGTGTATCGGAACTCACTATCGTAATCGTCCTCCAGCACCCAGGCGCGGGCGTCCGCGGCCCAGGCCAGCAGGCTGAGGCGGCGCGGCAGCGACAGCGACACGCCGAGCGGGCTCTGATGCGTCGGGGTGACGACCGCGAGTTTCGCGCGCGGCGCGGCCGTGACGGCCGATGCGACCCGCATCCCATCCTTATCCACCCGCACCGGCACGAGCTTTGCCCCCGCGGCTTCCAGCGCTTGCCG
>CAIUPC010000881.1 GCA_903900905.1 uncultured Acetobacteraceae bacterium | reverse complement strand
CCTTCCCCTTCGACCTGCTGTACTGGAACGCCGATTCCACCCGCATGCCGGCGAAGATGCACAGCTTCTATCTGCGCAACATGTATCAGGCCAACCTGCTGCGCGAACCCGGCGGCATCAGCCTGTCCGGCGTGCCGATCGATCTGAGCAAGATCAAGACCCCGGCGTATTTCCTGTCGACGCGGGAGGACCATATCGCGCCCTGGAAATCCACCTATCGCGGCACCCAGCTGCTGGGCGGCAAGAAGCGCTTCGTGCTGGCCGCGTCGGGCCATATCGCGGGCGTGGTCAACTCCCCCGATGGTGGCAAATACAATCATTGGATCAATGAGGACCTGCCGCCCGACCCGGATGCCTGGCTGAGCGGGGCGACCGAGCTGGCGGGATCGTGGTGGCCGGATTGGCATCGCTGGATCCTCGCGCATGGCAAGGCACAGGTCCCGGCCCGCGTCCCCGGGGATGGCAAGCTGCCGGTGCTGGAGGATGCACCGGGGTCCTATGTGCAGGTGCGGTTGATCTAAGCGCCCACCCCGCATCCCCCCCCCTCCGTCATCCCCGGGCTTGTCCCGGGGACCAAGGTCGGCACAATGCCGCGATCGGTTCCCGGGACACGCCCGGGGACGACGGAAAAGGGGGCGGACCATGTCCAGCGCAATGGAAGACCATTTTACCTTCGGCCACTCAAAATGGGGCCCGGCGGACCAGCTGGGCGCCGGCAACCTGCTCACCGCCGAAAAACGGCTGGCCGCGCTGGGATCGGTCAAGCACGGCCGGGTCTATGACCTGAGCCATGAGATCCACATGGGCGCGCCCTATATGGCGCCGAACCAGACGCCCTATCTGATGTCGATCTGGGCCTCGTGGAAGGACAGCATCAAGCGCCGCCGCGGCATGGGCGCGCGCAACGATGCCGGCACCAATCTGGAGCGGATTGAGATGACCACCCATGTCGGCACGCATATCGACGCGCTGGGCCATTTCTCCTCGGGCGACATGCTGTTCAACGGCTTCTGCGCCCCGGACGTGGTGACGGATTGGGGCCTGACCAAGCTGGGCATCGAGAACGCGCCGCCAATCATCACGCGGGGCCTGGTGTTCGACGTGGCGGGGCTGGATGGCGGGGCGCATTTGAACCCCGGCCGGGTGGTGACGCCGGACGACCTCGCTCGCGCGGCGCAGGCGGGCGGGTTTACGATTGAGCCCGGCGACGTCGCCCTGATCCGCACCGGCTGGGGCCGCTATTTCGCGGTCGACAATGCCAAATACCTGACGGGCGAGCCGGGCATCGATGTCCCCGGCGCCAAATGGCTGATCGACCAGGGCATCGCTGCCATCGGCACCGACAATATGGCGGTGGAGGTCCTGCCCAATCCCGACCATGGACTGGCCCTGCCGGTGCACCAGTATTCGCTGGCACGCTGCGGCGTTTACCTGATCGAAAATCTGGCGTTGGAGGAACTGGCGCGCGACGGTGTGTCCACCGTCTGCTTCGTGCTGCTGGCGACCAAGTTCAAAGGCGCGACCGGCGCGCCGGTCCGCCCGGTTGGTATGGTTTGATACAAAATGGGCTGGCACCGCCTCCCCGCGGTGCCAGCCCGTATCGTTAACACCCCGTTGGGATCAGAGTTCGAAGATCGAGAAAATGATCGACGGCACGCCCGGCAGACCCTTGGGCCTGGAGGCGACCAGACCGAGTCCCGGCTGGGTCGCGGCGTAGACGAGTTCGAGCACATCGCCGGCCTTGAACGTCATTTCGGTCGTCGCCACCAGCACCGCCGTGAAGCCTTGCGACGGGATGGTCTGGATCGAATTCGAATCCGTCACATCCTGACCGTTCACCCGCACCCATAGGTAGACATCGCCAGTACCGGTACCACCGACCTGAGCAGCGCCGGAGACGAAATAATCCCCGGCGCGGAGGATGGTGATTTTCGAACCCTCGACCTTGTAACCATCGGTGACATCACCGGTCATCACGATCGGATAGCCCGTCATCGGCGCTTTCGCGACCTGACTGTCCATGCTGGCCAGCGCGGAATAGGTCGCGGCGTCCACGGCCGAGCTTGTCAACGCGAACAGGCCGGCGGCGGCCAGTAATATCAGCTTACGCATAGTCTATGCCCCTCATGAAACGGTAAGATAACGACCGGCTTTGCAGCCGGGGTAGTGCGATCGGGTCCCCCCGTTCAAAGTTCGAAGATGGAAAAGATCATCGACGGCACGGCCGGCAGGCCAGTCGGCCTGGCCGCGACCAGCCCGAGGCCAGGCGCCGTCGCCGCATAGACCAGTTCCAGCACATCACCGGCCTTGAACGTCATCTGGGTGGTCGCCACCAGAACGGCGGTATAGTTCGCTACCGGAATCGTTTGAATGGAGTTGGAATCAGGGACGTCCTTGCCGTTGACCCGCATCCACAAATAGACATCGCCCGCGGTATTGCCACCGGCCTGGGCGGCAGCGGAGACGAAATAATCACCACCGCGGATGATGGTAATGCGGGCACCGTCGGCTTTGTATCCGGCAGTCAACTCCCCCACCATAACAACAGGATAGGCCGTATCCGGCGCTTTGGCGACCTGTGTATCCATACTACTCAACGCGGCATAGCTCGCCGCATAGACGGTATGGGGCAGCAACAGGAATAACCCGGCAACCACAATCGCCCGGAACACGCGCATTTTGTTTCCTTAGTCCAATTTTGTGACGAGCCGCACCCGCCTCGGCACGAGATACAAGCCCGCCTCATGGGATGCAACGCGCGATCGCGCGGCGTTTGACTGTTCCTGAACGGCTGGAAATGGCGGCGGCGCAAACAGTCGCTCTTAAGTTATTGCAAAAATACTTCATTAAATTTCGTACAAAATAGCCGATAAGATGAACATTTAACCATATCAATCTGCACCACTCAGGTCGCCGGTCAGTTTTCGCTCATTATTTGACTATTGGCGCCGTGCCCCAACCCCTGGAATCACGTTTATCAGGCACAATGGCAAAGGCGCCTCCCCCCTCTGACCCGCGCCGGGCCCGGCATACGGGCGGACCGGGCCCCATGGATTGCATGAAAATTTCATGACATCCCGGCATTCGCGCGGCCCCGAGCGAAGAATCGTCCGCCTCACCCAGCCCCACAACCCATACCAACGGGTAGCCTTGAGAACCCTGTGGCAACCCGCTAAGACCCCGCCCAGGCGCCGCCACCCATGGCCGGCCCAGGGAGGCGTTGGAACCCAGGTGGATATCGAGAGCCTGATCGAGAATGTGCTCAACGCGCTCACCGCGGGAGTCACTATTGGATGCATCTACGGCCTGATGTGTATCGGCCTGGGGCTGATCTTCGGCATCATGAAGGTCGTCAATTTCGCCCAGGGCGAACTGCTGATGCTCGGCATGTTCGCCAGCCTGTATCTGGTGACCGGCGGCGGCATCCTGGCCTTCCTCGGCCCCTATATCGGCCCCTTCGTCGGGGCGCTGCTGGCGGGGCCGATCGTGTTCGTGGTGGGGGCGCTGATTCATAAGTTTTTGATCAGCCGGGTGTCAGGATTGAAAACCGCCGGAACGATCGACGACGGCCATTTCGGCCAGTTGATCGTCACCCTCGGCATTTCGCTGATCCTGCAGAACGGCGGCATGATCGTGTTCGGCTCGACGCCCTTCACCGTGCAGACGCCGCTGTCGTCATCGGCGATTGAGGTCGCAGTCGGCTATGGCGATGCCTCGGTCTTCCTGAACAAGGCCAAGCTGATCGCCTGCGCCGTCGCCATCGCGGTGGCCATCGCACTCTATATGGTGATGGAGTTCACCCGTATCGGCAAAGCGCTCCGCGCCGCCGCGGACAACCCCACCGCCGCCACCTATATGGGCATCAACGTCGATAAGTATTACCGCATGGCGTTCGGCATGGGCTGCGGCATCACCGCCATCGCCGGCGGCCTGATGGCCACTTATCTGAGCTTCGGCCCCTTCGTCGGCTTCGACTACGTCATCATCATGTATTCCGGCGTGGTGCTGGGTGGCATCGGCTCCATCATGGGCGCCTTCTGGGGCGGCCTGACGGTGGGCTTCGTGCAGCAGGTCTCGGCCCTGATCCTGCCGCCGCAGCTGCAGAACGCCGCGATCTTCATCGTCTTTCTGTTGATCGTCCTGTTGAGACCGCAAGGCCTGTTCGGCCGTTCGGCGGAGCGCGCGTGACATGAGGAACGGTACCGCCGCCAAATTCCGCAAGGACCTGATCATTCTGCTGGTCCTTTCGGTGGCTTATCTCGCTGTCTCCTGGTCGGTGACCAACAGCTATTACCAATTGATCCTGACGCTGGTGCCGATCTGGGCGGCGTTCGGGGTGTCGTGGAATATCTTGTCGGGCTATGGCGGGCAGCTGTCGTTCGGCCATGCCAGCTTCTTCGGTATCGGCGGCTATGCGGTGACGCTGTCGCTGGCCTATTGGAACCTGACGCCGTGGCTGGGCATTCCCTTCGGCATGATTGTCGGCGGCGTCGCCGCGGTGGTTATCGGCACGCCGACGTTCCGCCTGCGCGGGCATTATTTCGCGCTGTCGATGTTGGCCTATCCGCTCGCCATTCTCTATTTCCTGCAATATTTCGGCTTCCAGGAAATGTCGCTGGCGATGCATCGGGAGGCTCCGGCCGCCTATCTCGAATTCTCTGACCCGCGCTTTTACACCATCGTCGCTGTCGGCCTGCTGATCTTCGCGGTGCTGGTGTGCATGGTGGTGGAAAATTCCCGCTTCGGCCTGGCTTTGCTGGCGGTGCGCCAGAACGAGCTGGCGGCGGAGGCGGCGGGCATCGACTCCAAGGCCTGGAAGATGCGGGCGCTGATCGTGTCCGGCATGATCGCGGCGGCGGCGGGCGGGTTGTACGCCTGCGTGCAGCTGGTGGTGACGCCGGATTCGGTGTTCGGCATGCTGGTCTCCGCCCAGCCGGTGGTGCTGACGCTGTTCGGCGGCGTCGCCTCCCTCTGGGGTCCGGTGATTGGCGCCGCCTTCCTGGTGCCGCTGTCGAAGTTCCTGGATGCCTATGCCGGCGATGTGCTGCCGGGGATCCAGGGCGTGGTCTACGGCCTGGCGGTGATCATCATCATCCTGGCCGCGCCGGACGGGCTCTATTGGACGCTGCGCGACAAGTTCTTCAAGAAAGCCGCCGTGCTGCCGATCCCGGTGGCGAGCAAGCCGCCGCCTGCGGTGACGTCGTCGGTGTCGGCGGGGGCGCCGTTGATGAAGGTCGCCGGCCTGTCGAAATCCTTCGGCGGCCTGCGCGCGGTCAGCAACGTGTCCTTCGAAATCGCGGAGGGCGAGATCCTCGGCATTATCGGCCCCAACGGCGCCGGCAAGACGACGCTGTTCAACCTGCTGAACGGCGTGCTGCCCGCCAATGAGGGCACCGCGACGCTGGCCGGCGAGTCGATGCTCGGCAAGAAAGTGCATCAGGTCTGCCGCATGGGCGTCGGCCGCACCTTCCAGGTCGTGCGCAGCTTCCCGCGTTTGCCGCTGATCGATAACGTCATCGTCGGCGCTTATGGCGCGGGCCTGTCGGATCAGGACGCGGCCGATGCCGCCATCCATGCGCTGCACCGCACCGGCCTCGCCGATATCGCCGGCGTCGAAGCCGGATCGCTGACCAACAAGCAGCTGCGCCTGATGGAGCTCGCCCGCGCTTTGGCCGGCCGGCCGCGGCTGCTGCTGCTGGATGAAACGCTCGCCGGTCTGGGACGCGAGGAATGCGACGACATCCTCGATGTGCTCAAGCGCCTGCGCGATGAGGGCATGACCATCGGCATCATCGAACACACCATGCATGCCATGCTGCGCATCGCGGATCGGTTCGTGGTGCTGGATCACGGGGCGGTGCTGGCCTCCGGCCCGCCGCGCACGGTGGTAGAGGATCGAACAGTGATCGAGGCTTATCTCGGCAAGAAGTGGTTGGCGAAACAGGATGCTTGAGGTCTCAAACCTGTCCGTATCCTACGGCGGCCTGCGGGCGCTGACGGATGTGTCTCTGAGTGTTGCCGAAGGGCAGTTCGTGACGGTTGTCGGCCCCAACGGTGCCGGCAAGACGACGCTGTTCAAGACGATCTCCGGCGTGGTGCGCCCGGCTGCCGGGAAGATCACCTTCTTCGGCAAGGATCTGGCGACGATCTCCGCCTCCGACCGCGCCCATCTCGGCATCGCCCATGTCCCCGAAGGTCGGCAGGTCTTCAAGACGCTGACCGTGCGGGAAAACCTGGAAATGGGGGCCTATCCGGCCGCCGGTCAGGCGGCCTGGTCGCGCACCCTGGACCGCATCCATACGCTGTTCCCGATCCTGTTCGAACGGGCCACGCAGCTCGCCGGCACGCTTTCGGGCGGGGAGCAGCAGATGGTCGCCATCGGCCGCGGCCTGGCCTGCGCGCCGCGGCTGCTGATGCTGGACGAACCGTCGATGGGCCTGGCCCCGGCGGTGACGGACACCATCTTCGAGCGGGTGCAGCAGATCCATAAGGAAGACGGCGTCACCATCCTGCTGGTCGAACAGCGCGTGGCGGAGGCGCTGGAACTGTCCGACCATGGCTATGTGCTGGAAACCGGGCATATGGTGCTGGATGGGCCGTACGAAACGCTGCTTGCCGACGATCGGGTGCGGAAGTCGTATCTGGGTCTGACGTGAAGCCTCAACCACGTCATCCCCGGGCCTGTCCCGGGGACCAAGGTTTCCGCTGGTGCCGCGATAGGTCCCCGGGACAAGCCCGGGGATGACGATTTTTTGGACCAGCCACAATTCATCCAACAGGGAGACACCAACCATGAGCCTGAACACCACCATCGGCCGCCGCACCGCGCTCGCCGGCGCCGCGGCCCTCGCCGGCACCCGTATCGCCCGGGCGCAAACCCCGGCCGAGGTCAAACTCGCCATGCTCGTGCCGCTGTCCGGCCCCTGGGCCCGCTCCGGCCTGCTGGAGCAGATGGGCGCCCGCATGGCCGTCGACGACATCAACAATGCCGGCGGCATCAAGGCTCTGGGCGGCGCCAAAGTGAAGCTGCTCGAATTCGATGCCGGTGAATCCGCCGAAAAGGCGAAGGACGCCGCCCAGCGCATGGTCGCGCAGGAACCCGACCTGTCCGGCGGCTTCGGCTGCTGGCTGTCGACCTTCACCCTCGCCGCGACCGAAGTGACCGAGCGCGCCGAACTGCCCTGGCTGACCCTGTCCTACTCGGACCTGATCACCAATCGCGGCTACAAATACGTGTTCCAGTGCTCCCCCACCGCCGATGCGCAGGCGAAGGAACTGGTCCCCATCATCATGGACCTCGCCCAGAGCACCGGTGGCAAGCGCCCGACCAAGGTCGCCATCGTCGGTGACAACTCCGCCTCCTCCGTCAGCTTCTACAAGGCGATCCACGAGATCGTGGTGCCGGAGCAGAAGCTGACCCTGGTGACCGACGAGGTCTTCACCCCGCCATTGTCCGACGCCACGACGATCGTGCAGAAGCTGCGCAGCGGCAAGCCGGACTTCGTGCTGATGCAGTCCACCAATGCCGGCGACGACCGCATGCTGGTCGACAAATTCTACGAGTTCGGCCTCACCGCCCAAAAGATGGCCATGATCGGCGGCGGCGGCCACTGGTGCCAGCCGGAGCTGACCAAACTCACCACCAAAGAGCATCTGGAAGGCGTGATCGTCGGCCTGGCCAACTGGCCCGGCAAGGCGATGCAGGACGTCAACAAGCGCTTCATCGAACGCACGAAAGAGCCCTGGTTCGGCCATGACTCCCTGTTCGGCTACACGCATGTGATGACCTATGTGGCCGCGATCGAGCACGCGAAGTCAGCCGATCGCCGCAAGGTGATGGAGTCGCTGCATACGATGGACATCACCGATGGCCCGGCCCGGTTCTTCCCGGATGGGCGCATCAAGTTCGACGAAAAGGGCCGCCGCGTCGGCGCCAAGCTCTGCGTCGTGCAGTGGCGCGATGGCGTGCCGGTGCCGGTGTTCCCGGACGCGGTCGCGACCCACAACGCGGTCTGGCCCAAGGCGTCGGCAGCTCCTTCTCCCCCTCCCCTTGCGGGAGGGGGCCGGGGGGGAGGGGTGTTTAATGCGTGCCCATCACCTCTCTCCCCACGTCATCCCCGGGCTTGTCCCGGGGACCAAGGTTTCCGCCTCTGCCGCGATAGGTCCCCGGGACAAGCCCCATAGGCGCTAACATAGTGAGAGATGGCAGCAAAAACCGTCATCCCCGGGCTTGTCCCGGGGACCAATCGCGGCACTGTTGGAAACCTTGGTCCCCGGGACAAGTCCGGGGATGACGGGGAAGAGAAGCCGTCGCCGCTTATGTTAGCGCCTATGGGGACAAGCCCGGGGATGACGTGTGAGGCCATCCATTGCCCTCATTCGGGCACCGAGCGGCTTCACCCGATCGCCCTGGGATCATCCACCGCGCCCATTCCCGCTTTGCCCGATCTGTCCTAATCTCCCTCGGTCCAAACCCGAGGGAAGGAACACCCATGATTATCGAAATGCGTACCTACACGCTCCAGCCCGGCACCCTGGCCGAGGCGGAGAAGCGCTTTGGCGAAGCTCTGCCAGTCCGCGAGAAGCACTCCAAGCTCGCCGCCTTCTGGCACTCCGAAATCGGCCCCTTGAACCAGATCATCCACATGTGGGCCTATGACAGCTTCGAGCACCGGGCCGACGTGCGCGCCGCCGCGTCGAAGGAACCGGGCTGGCCGCCCGCGATCCGCGAATTCGTGGTCGATCAGCAGAGCGAAGTCTTCATCCCCGCCCCGTTCAGCCCGCCGCTGACCCCGCGGGAAATCGGACCGCTGTTCGAAATCCGCCAATACACCCTGACCGCCGGTTCCATCCCCGGCCTGATCGAGCGCTGGACGGACAAGATTGAGGGCCGGCAGAAATTCTCCCCGCTGGTTGCCGGCATGTATTCGGAATTCGGCGCGCTGAATAAATGGGTCCATATCTGGGCCTACAAGGACGCCGCCGAACGCTTCAGCGTGCGCGCCGCGGCTTCCGCTGGCGGCCAGTGGCCCGCCCGCAACCCGCCGGGCGTCGTGGTGAAGCAGGAGACCGCGCTGGTCGTCGCGGCCCCGTTCTCCCCGATCCGCTAAAAGACGAGCCCGCCTCCCTGGCAACAGGGAGGCGGTCACCGCCCCCGCTTATCCGGCCGCGGCGAAGACCGGCACGTTCTCACCATTATCGGCCAGCGCCTCCGGCCCTTCCGTCGGCAGTGCCACATAATGGTTCAGCGCGGCCTGGATATCGCCCTCCCACACTTCCCGCGGCAGTTCATACAGCAACTCCACGGTGTAGCCGTTGGGATCGCGGATATAGAGGCTGTGGGTCATCCCATGCTCCACCCGGCGCTCGAACTTCACGCCGCTGGCCTGCAGGAACGCGAGCTGCTTCAGCCAGGCCGCGCGATCCGGCAAGGCAATGGCGATATGACCAATGGCGCTGACCAGGGTCCCATCCGCCGCCGGTGCCGGCAGGCCCGGCACCTCCATGAACGCCACATCATGATGGTTCAGCTTCCCATCATGATCGGCGCTGTAGAACTGCATCTTGCGCTGCGGCCCAACGGCGCCGCGCGGCCGGTATTCCCCAACCTGCTGGAAACCCAGCATCTGCGTCCAGAAACGATGGGTTTCCGCGATATCACGCACATTGATGACGATGTGATTGAGACCAGACGGCGCAACCGGTCCGGCGGGGGCTTGATTGAGCATCGCACGTTCCCTTCTGATGGATTTTGGGCAGTCTGCGCCGGTTCGCGCCGGCGATCAAACGGGGTTTTCGCGCAGGGGGATCGCAAGGGCTATTGCCGCCAAAACCGTCATGCTCGGGACAACCCCATGGCTGTCCGGTTTAACGATTGAGCGCTGGCGCCGATGTACTTTCGTCATGCTCGGGCTTGACCCGAGCACCGCCATCGGCACTTGCGGAGAATAAGACGTGATAGTTTTTGGCGGCAGAATCCTTTGGGGGTGCTCGGGTCAAGCCCTACCGCGTTCACACATCGCGGAAACGAAATTTTGGCAGGTGGGGACAACGGTATTTTCTCCCCGTCATGG
>CAIUPC010000880.1 GCA_903900905.1 uncultured Acetobacteraceae bacterium | reverse complement strand
CCCTGTCACGGCACGCGAGTTTTCATCAACCTTGACAACGAGTTTTGGCATCGTCTTATGTCTCTGATGTACACACGCTTATACTGTACAGGGGTGTCCCTGAATAAGAAGGTCCGGTTTTAAGAAGTCAGTGTGTGTACCGCAAATCGCGGCCGCGGGCACGCACCCCTGGTTCTCGGTTTGTTGCAAGGTCCACCCGCGATGAGGTTGCGGGCTTCCCATAACTTGGTACCGAGGGACCACGGCACAGGAGCGGTCCTAGTGCTTGTACTTGACGCAGAGCGTGAAGGCGGCTTTCTCGTCTCGCCCGGCGGTGTAGCCGCATCCAGGGCACAGGAACGTTTTAAAACCACCCTTGGGGCAGCACACGCCGCAGAACGGGCACCCGATGGTGGTGTACTCCTCCGTAGCAAGCACAAACTCGGCTCCGTCCACGGCGCACCGGTGCTGCAGGTAGCTCCGGAACCGGTAGTGGGCCAGCGTCAGCAGTTGCCGCACCGACTTGTTTCTCAGCACGCGCGCCGGGTCGTCCGGGTGGCGGGGGCGGCGAATCATTTTCTGGGTCTCAAACACGGGCACCACCACCGTGTCAAAGCGGCTCGTGAGGTCCTTGGCCATGCGCTTGTGCGCGTCGTCCACCAGGTTCCGGATCCTGGCTCGCAGGCGATACTCTGCTTTCTTCGCCTCGAACACGTACTCTTTTTTGACTGACTCGGCGGGCACCATCCTTGCCGGCCGCGCGGTGTGGCGGTGCGCCCGCCGCTCCGGAGCCCCGGGCTTGCAGCTGCTGGCCAGGTGGTCCACCTTCACAGCCAGCGAAAACAGGGCGTCGATACCGCCCTGCCCCTCCAGGTAAGCGCCCGTCTCGGCAGTGTCCGGCGAATAGTACGTGTTCCCAGAGCGCGTGCCCGGGTCCAGGAAGACGCTCTTGCGCTCCGCAATCGGGCGCCGCGGCTTTGGCTTCACCTCGATACGCTGCACGGCGGCGTGCCACCGCTTCAGGCGGTCGCGGGTGAACCGCACGTCTCCCAGCAGCTTGCCGTTCTGGTCCAGCGGTGCCCGTTGAGTGAGGTAGACGACGCCGCCGCGGTGATTCTTCCCACGGGCCGTCACGCCTCCAAACGCCGCCGGCAGTGTCAGCTTGGTCCAAGTCCTCGGCTTTTGCGCAGGCTGCGGCTGGCCAACCACGGCGGGCCCCAGCGTCGGCCGCGACACGTGCTCCGCCTTGATGTGCTGCGCCGGTATGCAAAATGTGTAGGCGGATGCGGACGAGCGCTGCTTGCGGTTGATCCTAAACTGCACCACACGTTCCTTTCTCCCTTTCTGCGCCTTCACCTTGGCCCAGCCAGCGTTGTTCGCCTTCACCAGGTCTCGAAACACCTGCTGCCTCACAGAGGCGTCCAGCGAACGCAGCCAATAATGCTGCTGGGTAAACGAGCCGATGGCAATCGAAGCCACTCGGGCATCTTTCGCGTCCCGCTTTCGCTTGCGTACGGCAAAGGCGTCGGCGCCCTCGTCAGGGGACTGCAGCAGTGGCTTGGCTTCGTAGAGCCGCTCATTGATGAAGCGCTTGCACAACAGGTCGACGTTGAATGCCGCAGAGCGCTCCTCTTCCGGCACGGAGTAAATGTGCTTCACCGCGGCATTCCACAGAAACATGGACGCTCCGCCGTGGTTGTTCAGCGAGCGGCGTACGCCTTTCGCCGTACCGCCGTCAAAATCTAGAAAGCGGATGCGCACGGAAATCGCACGCTTGATGAGTTCGGAAGGCGGATCGGATGTGGGGAGGTCGAGCAGTGGGCGAAATCGGTTGGACGTTGGCAGAAGCACGGGAAGAGCCTTGACTGTGCGCGAAGACCACGATGACACGCCGGTTGGCCAGCCGCTCGATACCGGCTCGGGCGCGTCAACCGGAGGGAGCGTGCGGGCGAAGGCGGCGCGCCGCGGAGTGAACCACGGCGCAACCGTGGCCATGCGGATCCGGGCGCCGAGAGGAGCGGAGAGAAATGTACGAATATGTTCGATTCAATCGAACGCTAGAGTGCTCGAATAAGAAGTCAAGACACTGCCCCTCGATTTCTGCCTTCTTAAGTGCGGGACCCCCCTGTATACATTGTATTCCAAGTGG
>CAIUPC010000879.1 GCA_903900905.1 uncultured Acetobacteraceae bacterium | reverse complement strand
GCCATGGCAGAACTTGTCCGGTGCGCAGAGTTGGTCTCGACACCCGGTTCTTGCGTGATTCCAGACGGTTATGCCATGGTCGCCAGCGAATCCCGGCTATGCGTTTGAATAAGATGGGCTAGGTCGTGGCGCCGATGCGCGATGGGTTGGTGTGTGTTCATCCATCCTTAACATATCGCGTTACACATACTGACTTACAAGGCCTCTCGCATGAAACGCGACCCTGGTCGCACTCGCGGACCGGATGCTGCTGCCTCCGCGTTGAAAATTCGGTATCGAACCTGCCACCGGCGTCAGCGGCTGGCCGCAAATCCGGTGAAGGTTGCGGGGGGCGGGGATGCAGTGAGAACCTGGCCATTCAGAGGACGGCCGTTCGCCCGAATTATACCAGTCCGTGTTGACGTTGACTCACCGGCAGCGCCCCAACGCCGTCATGCCGACCCACGGATCAAGTCCGTGGACAGTCTCCGGTCGGCATCCACGACTTTGCAGCCTTTGAGAGGAGAAAGGCGTGAGTGCCGACCTGCGTCGGCATGACGGGAAACGATGGCCGGTGCGCCATTCATCTTACGGGTTGGTTTTACTCTCCCACTGAGCACCTTCGTCATTGCGAATATTCCTCCCCCGGATAAATATGCCGGACGCTCTCACTCCTCCGGAAGAAGGCTGAATCCATATGAAACGGCGTGCGATCCTCAAAGCGGCGGTTGCCGGCACAGCGGCCTTGTCGGCGCCGCGTGTCGTCAGCGCGCAAAATGCATCGAAAACCGTCACCTTTGCTCCGCACGCCGATCTGGCGTCGTTGGATCCGGTTTGGACGACGGCGGATATCACGCGGAATTACTCGCTGGCCGTGTTCGACACGCTTTATGCCAACGACGCCGATTTCATGGCACAGCCGCAGATGGTCGCTGGCGATAAGGTTGAGAACGACGGCAAGCTTTGGGAATTGACCCTGCGTGAGGGGCTGAAGTTCCATGATGGCGAGAAGGTGCTGGCGAAGGACTGCGTCGCCACCATCCAGCGCTTCGCCAAGCGCAACCCCTTCGGTCAGGCGATGATGAAGCGGGTCGAGGAGATCACCGCGGCATCCGACACCGTCATCCGCGTCCGCCTGAGCAAACCTTTCCCGCTGCTGCGTTCCGCCCTCGCGGAACCTTATGCCGCGATGATGCCGGAACGGTTGGCCATGACCGATCCGCTGAAGCAGATCCCGGAAGCCATTGGCAGCGGCCCGTTCAAGTTCGTGGCCGATGAACGCATCCCCGGCTCCCGCGTCGTGTTCGCCAAAAACCCCGCTTATGTGCCCCGTGCCAGCGGCACCCCCAGCTTCCACGCGGGCCCCAAGATCGTGCACATCGACCGCGTGGTCTGGAGCTTCATCCCTGATGCCTCCACCATCGAAGCGGCGCTGAAGCGTGGGGAGATTGATTGGTGGGAGCAGGCGGCCATCGACCTGGTGCCGAAGATGCGTAAGGACAAGGACTTTGTCGTCACCGTCAAGGACCGTACCGGCGAAATCGGCTGCCTGCGCTTCAATCATCTGAATCCGCCGTTCAACAATCCGGCCATCCGCCGGGTCGTCGTGGCCGCGATGGATCAGAAGGAAATCATGGAGGCCTATGCCGGCGCCGACCCGTCGTTGATCAAGACGGATGTGGGCCTGTTCGTGCCGGGCACGCCCATGGCGAGCAAGGTCGGGGTCGAGCAGACGCGCGGGCCGAAGGACTACGCGAAACTGAAAAAGGACCTGATGGCGGCGGGTTACGACGGGCAGAAGATCGTTGTCCTGGCGGCCACCACGCTGCCCAATATCTGGGCCGAGGCGCAGGTCGCCACCGACGTCCTCACCAAAATCGGCTTCAACGTCGATATGCAAAGTCTGGAATGGGGCAGCGTCGTGCAGCGCCGCGCCAGTAAGGAGCCGGTGGATAAAGGCGGCTGGAACATTTTCTACACCTATCTGGGTGGCATGGGGACCGTGTCGCCGGCACCGGCTATCGGCTTGCGCGGCAACGGCGCCGGCGCGTGGTTCGGCTGGCCGACAAATCCGAAGATGGAAGCGCTGTATGATGCGTGGTTCGAGGCGCCGGACCTCGCGGCACAGCGCAAGATCGTTGACGACATGCAAACCGTGTTCTGGGACGATCCGCCTTATGCGCCGCTCGGCATGTACGACCAGCCGACGGCCTATCGCAGCTACCTCACCGACGTGCCGGAAGGCTTTCCGCAGTTCTACACGTTGAAAAAGAACGTCTGACATGCATGTCGTTGTCATCGGCGCCGGCATTGTCGGCGCCGCCTGCGCGCTGGAACTGCTGCGCGATGGTCATCGTGTGACCATCGTCGAGCCGGGCGATCCCGGCGGCGAGCAGGCCGCGAGCTATGGCAACGGCACGCTTCTCAACCCAAGTTCGATCATTCCGATGTCGTCGCCGGGCATCTGGAAGAAAGTGCCGTCGTATCTGGCCGATCCGCTGGGGCCGCTGGCGATCCGGTGGTCGTATTTGCCCCGGGTGCTGCCCTGGCTGCGCCGGTTCCTCAGCGCCGGCGCCACGGCCGGGAAAGTCGCCGCGATCGGCAAGGCGCTGCGGCCGCTGCTGCTGGATGCGCCTGGCCGCCATCGCAAATTGGCGGAGGAGGCCGGGGTCGGTGACCTCATCACCAAGCAGGGGGTGCTGTTCGCCTTCCCCGACCGCGCCGCGTTCGAGGCGGAGGCCCTGTCGTGGTCCATCCGCCGCGACAATGGCGTGCAGTGGCTGGAATTGAACGAGGACGAGCTGCGCCAGCGCGAGCCGTCGCTCGACCGCCACTACACATTCGCCGTCCTGGTTGAAGAAAACGGCCAATGCCGCGATCCCGGCGCTTATGTGGCCGCGCTGATCCGCCATGCGACGGCCCAGGGTGCGGTGCTCCGGCGGCTGCGCGCCACGGGCTTTCGGATCGAGCAAGGTCGGCTTCGCTCGGTCGCTACGGAGGGCGATGAAATCCCCTGCGACCGTGCGGTGATCGCCGCTGGCGCCTGGTCCAAACGCCTGGCGCGGGAGGCCGGGGATAACGTGCCGCTGGAAACCGAGCGCGGCTATCACATCGTCATTGAAAACCCCGGCATTGCGCCGCGCTATCCGGTGATGCCCAGCGACGGCAAAATGGGCTGCGCGATGACCCCGCAAGGCCTGCGCCTCGGCGGTCAGGTTGAGCTGGCCGGGCTGGAGGCGGCGCCCAACTGGAAACGCGCCGAGGTGCTGCTGAAATTTGCCCGCACGGTCTATCCCGGCATTCCCGCGGGGCTCTCGACTGATAACGTCAAAGTCTGGATGGGCCACCGCCCGTCGATGCCGGACGGGTTGCCGTGCCTGGGTCCGGCGTCTGGCTGCGCCGATGTCATCCATGCCTTTGGCCACGGCCATGTCGGGCTGACCGCCGGCGCCACCACCGGCCTCATCGTCGCCGATATCATCGCCGGCCGGTCGGCGCGGATCGATCTGGCTCCTTACGCGGCGTCGCGGTTCTGAGGCCGGGGCAGGGCCTCGTTGCTGGTTTATCCCGCGAGGCTTCCCCGCATTTGGCTTTCCCCTTACGATCCCCGCGCATGCCATGCCCGCGCGGCGCGTTCACGATATTTGCCTGAGGACCCGACCCCCCATGCCCGACACCATGATCCAAACCTCCACCCCGCAAAGCGGTGGGGTCGTCCATCTCGATGCGCTGATTATCGGTGCTGGCTTCGCTGGCATGTACCAGCTGCTGTGCCTGCGCGACCGCCTCGGGCTGTCGGTGAAAAGCCTGGAAGCCGGTCATGGTGTCGGCGGCACGTGGTACTGGAACCGCTACCCCGGCGCGCGCTGCGATTCTGAAAGCCATTCGTATTCGTTCTATTTCTCCGACGAGCTGCTGCAGGAATGGCAATGGTCGGAGCGCTATCCCGGCCAGGCCGAGATCATGCGCTATATGAATTTCGTCGCCGATAAATTCGACCTCAAGCGCGACATTCTGTTCGGCCGCCGGGTCAATGCCGCGACTTATGATGAGGCCGCCAATCTCTGGCATGTCTCGACCGAGAACGGTGAGCAATACACGACGAAATTCCTGATCACCGGCGTCGGCTGCCTGTCGACCGCCAATATCCCCAACATTCCGGGCCTGGAATCGTTCAAGGGCGCGTGGTACCACACCGGCTCCTGGCCGCATGAAGGCGTTGATTTCACCGGCAAGCGGGTCGGTCAGATTGGCACCGGATCGACCGGCATCCAGGCCGCGCCCGTGATCGCCGAGCAGGCGGCGCATCTGACGGTGTTCCAGCGCACCGCCAATTACAGCATCCCCGCCCGCAACGCGCCGCTGACCGAAGAATTCAAGCAGTGGGTGAAGAACAGCACGGCCGACATCCGCTCGGTCATGCAGTCCACGCCGAACGGGCATCCGTTCACCATCTCCCCGCGTCTGGCGCTGGATTCGACCGAGGAAGAACGGCAGGCGCTGTATCAGGCCGCCTGGGATTACGGCGGCCTGCAATTCCGCGCCACCTATCAGGATATGATGACCTCTAAGGCGTCGAACGACACCGCGGCCGAATTCCTGAAGGCCAAGATCCGTGGCGTTGTGAAGGACCCGGAAACCGCCCGCATCCTGTCCGACATCGATCATCCCTTCGCGGCCAAGCGCCCGCCGATCGATACGAATTATTTCGAGACTTATAATCGGGATAACGTGTCGCTGGTGGATGTGCGGGCGCACCCGATCCAGAGCATTTCCGAAGCCGGTATCGTTACCGATGAGGGCGAATACCCCGTCGATATCATCGTCTTCGCCACCGGCTTCGACGCTATGACCGGGCCGCTGTTCAAGCTGAACATCACCGGCCGCGATGGGCTGGCCCTGACGGAGGCCTGGAGCGCCGGGCCGCGCAGCTACCTCGGCCTGCAGGCGGCCGGGTTCCCGAACCTGTTCACCATCACCGGCCCCGGCAGCCCGTCGGTGCTGTGCAACATGCCAGTGGCGATCGAGCAGCATGTGGAGTGGATCACTGACTGCATCGCCCATATGCGCGCGCATGGCATCGAACGGGTTGAGGCCGATGCCGATGCAGCGGAGAAATGGGTCGAGCATACCAACGAGGCGGCGAATGCGACGCTGCTGCCGCTGGCCAAACACTCGTGGTATTTGGGCGCGAACGTCCCCGGCAAGCCGCGGGTGTTCATGCCCTATGCCGGTGGCATGGCGCGCTATCGCGAGATCTGCGCCGATGTCGCCGCGAAGGGTTACGAGGGTTTCGTGTTCAGCTGAGGATAGACCTGAAATAATCTATCGCGGGGGACGTGCTGGTGGATAGGGTGCAGGCATGCTTCACCACAGAGGCACGGAGCCTGCGCAGTTGGCGTAATTCCAACCCGCGTTGACATCGACTCACTGCCCGTGGCCCTACCCCGTCATGCCGCCGCGGGTCGGCATCCACGCCTTGCCGTGTTCAGCAGGGGAAAGGCGTGGATGCGGACCTCCGTCAGCATGACGGGTAACGATGGCCGGTACGTCACTCATTTTGCAGGTTGGTATACTTCGACTCCGCAGGAATCTGGGAATTCTCGCTGCCTTTAATATTCCCTCGCGGCGCCGTTTCTCGTCATGCTGACGG
>CAIUPC010000878.1 GCA_903900905.1 uncultured Acetobacteraceae bacterium | reverse complement strand
GGATAAATAGGTTACGAGACGCCGAATAATCTGTCGGGACCACACTCATGGCTGAAGACGTATTGGGCCTCACCGCCCAAATTGTAAGTGCACACGTTCAGCGTAATCCTGTTGCTGTGGATGCGCTGCCCGATCTGATCCGGGAGGTTTATCAGACCCTGGCCGGCCTCGGTGGCGTCGCCGCCGCGCCGGAACCAGAACTGGTGCCGGCGGTTCCCATTACCAAGTCGGTCTTCAATGATCACATCGTCTGCCTCGAAGACGGGAAGCAGATGACAATGCTCAAGCGTCATCTGATGACCGAGCATAACATGACAGTCGAGCAGTATCGGGCGAGGTGGAATCTGCCGGCTAACTATCCGACGGTCGCGCCGAACTACGCCGAAACTCGCTCAAACCTGGCCAAGAAGATGGGCCTGGGGCGTTCGGCCCAGGCCAAGCGCGGCGGCCGTAAGCCGGGTGTGCGCCGCGGTCAGGATTAAAATAAGTGCGGGTCCCGGCGTGGGTGCGCCGGGACCGCTCTCGTTTTACTTCCCCTTGAAGGGGCGCGGCTCGCGCTTTTCCTTAAAAGCCAGCGCGGCTTCATGGAAATCCTCAGTCAAATAGAGTTTCATCGGCGCCATCTGGAACGCGGCCTCCCGCGTATACTGCGCCAAAGTAAACCGCCGCGTGCGCACGGTGGCCCGCACCGACAGCGGCGGATTCGACGCCACCTGCTGCGCCAGCGCCCAGGCGACTTCCATCACCTTGCCCTTCGGCGCCAGCTTGTTGATGACATTCGCCGCATGCGCTTCCTCAGCCGTGAAATAACGGCCCGTTAACGCAATTTCATCGCCAAATGCGCCGGCGTTGCGGAAATGGAACTGTGCCCAGTGCTTCGCCGCCCCCAGCCCGCGGGAGGTTTCAGTCAGCTGCAACTTCGTTCCCTCTTCCGCGACGATCAGGTCGCAGTCCAGCATCATGCCGAGTCCCAGACCCAGAACGTAACCATGCACCGCGCAGATCACCGGCTTATAGTTCACAGACTGGGTCAGAAGATCGCCGGAATTGGCGCCATGTCCCTGCGGGCCGCCGAGGCGTTCGAACTCCTCCCGCGAGCGTAGTTGCCGTTGCAACACATCGGCGCCGCTGCAGAACGCCCTGCCCCGCCCGCACAAAATCGCCACGAACGCGTCCGGGTCGGCATCGAATCGGCGCATGGCCGCGATCAGTTGCCGCACGACCTCGTCACTGACGGCGTTCAGCTTCTCCGGACGGTTCATCGCGATCGTGACGATGTGGTCCTTGCACTCATAATCCACATATTGGCGTTCTTCGGTCTCAGCCATCATTTCCTCCTGCCACCTGACAGGCGCCCCGTTCGGGTCTAGCCTGTGTTTCGGCAAGCCTGCGCTGGAATGCGCCGGACAACAAGATGAAGGGGGACGTGAACAATGCCATTGCTCTGCGAGAAGCGCGGCCAGGTCGCGATTCTGACACTCAGCCGACCGGAGGCGCGCAACGCCTGGTGTGAGGCCTATAACGAGGGCTTCATCGACATCCTGCCCAAGCTGGAAGCCGATAAGGATATTCGCTGCGTCATCCTGACCGGCGATCCCATGGGCAATGCCTTCAGCGCCGGCGCCGATTTGAAGAATCCGAAGACGCATGCCCATGATTCGATGGCGGATTTCCTGGATGAGCTGCCCGAACGCCGCCGCCGCAGCGCCATCACGCTGGTCACGGATTTCTCCAAACCCATCATCGCCGCCGTCAACGGCTATGCGATCGGTATCGGCTGCATCGTGACCTATTGCTGCGACATGATCGTGGCCTCCGAGGCCGCGGAATGGCGCCTGCCACAAAGCCGCCTCGGCATCATGCCCGCCCAGGGCGGCACCATCCGCGTCGCCCGCTGGGTCGGCAAAGGCATGGCGATGCGGCTGGCCTATGGCTTTCCGCTGCAAGCCGATGAGGCCTTCCGGATCGGCCTGGCGCAATGGCTGGTGCCGCCGGACAAGCTGATGGAAAAAGCGATGGAGGTCGCGCTGCATATCGCCGACCAACCACCGCTGGCGGCGCGGGTGACGAAGGAGTCGCTGCGGTCGGGATTTGACAGTCCGTTGTCGGAGGCCGTGCTGGGCGATCTGTACCGCTTCGCCGTGCTCGAAATGACCGAGGATAAGGCTGAGAGCCACCAGGCGTGGCGGGAACGGCGGAAGCCCGTGTTCAAGGGGCGGTAAGACGTAGACTCTCCCCCTCCCACAAGGGGAGGGGGAGAATAGTATGTATCGATTTCGGACAAACCCAACCAGGAACCTCCCACCCCCATGTCCATGCCACTTTCCGACATCACCGTCCTCGACTTCGGCCAGATCTTCCAAGGCTCTTACGCCACGGTCCTGATGGCCAAAGCCGGCGCCAATGTGATCAAGATCGAGCCGCCGCGCGGTGAACCGTTGCGCCATCGCACGCCGCCCGGTGCCAAAACGACCATGTCGTTCGCGATGCTGAACGCCAACAAGCGCGCCATCACCCTGAACCTGAAAACCGAACGCGGCCGGGCCCTGCTGTTCGACATGGTCAAACGCGCCGACGTACTGCTGGAGAATTTCGGCCCCGGCGCCATGGACCGCCTCGGTGTCGGCTATGAGGTACTGCGAGAGATCAATCCGCGCCTGATCTACGCCTCCGGCACCGGCTATGGCCTCAGTGGTCCCAGCCGCGACAATCTGGCGATGGATATGACGGTGCAGGCGGCGTCAGGCATCATGAGCATCACCGGCTTCGCCGGCGGCCCGCCGGTCCGCGCCGGCGTCACCGTCGCCGACTTCATGGGCGGGACGCATCTGTATGGCGGCATTCTCACCGCGCTGCATGAGCGGCACCGCAGCGGCAAGGGCTGCCTGGTCGAAATCGCGATGCAGGAAGCGGTGTACTACACCCTCGCCGGATCGCTGGAACAATATAATCGCACCGGTAAGATACCTGGCCGCACCGGTAACGAAGGCACCGGCGCCATCGCCCCCTTCGGCGTCTATCCGGCGAAAGATGGTTTCGTCGCCATCCATACCGGAACGGAGGGGCATTGGCACAATATCCTCGACGCCGCCGGCAAGCCGGAACTCAAAGAAGACCCACGCTACCGCACCATGCATGATCGCTCCGCCCATGCCGATGAGGTCAATGCCATTGTCGGCGGCTGGACCGGATCGCTGACCAAGGACGAAGCGGTGGCGGCGGCGCAGAAACACCGCATTCCCCTCGCCCCCGTGCGCGACGTCACCGAAGTCATGCGCGATGAGCACATGCACGGCCGCGGCATGCTGGAATGGATCGATCACCCCGATCTCGGCCATGTCGTAATGCCGACGACGCCGCTGCGCCTGCACGGCCACGACATCGCGCCAATGCAGCCCAGCCCGCGGATCGGGCAACACAATGATGAGGTCTATGGCGGCTGGCTCGGCCTGTCGCAGGCGGAACTGGATACATTACGGAACGAGGGAGTGATCTGACCCATGTTGAACGTGCCTTTGGCGGGATACACCATCCTCGATTTCACCCAGTTCTATCAGGGGCCTTACGCCACGATGATGGCGGCCAAGGCCGGCGCCGATGTCATCAAGATCGAGCCTCCGGGCGGCGAAAGCCTGCGGCTGATGGCACCGCCGGGCAAGGAAACCTCCATGCCGGTGGCGATGCTGAACGCCAATAAGCGCGGCATCACTTTGAATCTAAAAGCGGATGAAGGCAAAGCGATCCTGCGCAAGCTGGTGCTGAAAGCCGATGCGCTGGTGGAAAATTACGCGCCGGGCGTCATGGACCGTCTCGGCGTCGGGTTTTCGGTGCTTCATGAAATCAATCCGCGCATGGTCTATGCCTCCGCCACCGGCTTCGGCCTGTCGGGGCCGGATCGCGACAATCTGGCGATGGATTTCACCGTGCAGGCGGCGTCGGGCGTCATGAGCACCACCGGCTACGCCGACGGACCGCCGCTGCGGACCGGCGCGCCCTATGTCGATATCCTCGGCGGCGCGCATCTCTATGGCGCGCTCATGACCGGCCTGCTGGAACGTGAGCGCACCGGTATCGGCCGCCTGGTCGAAGTGGCGATGGTGGAGGCCGTGTATCCCTGCCTCGCCACCGTGCTGGACCAATATCATCGCGCCGGTCGCAAGATCCCGCCACGCACCGGCAACGCCTTCGCCAACCACAACCGCGCGCCATACAATGTCTACAAGGCCGCCGATGGTTACGTTGCCATCATCCTGGTGACGGAAAACCAGTGGCAGAACCTGCTGCGCGCCATGGGGCGGGATGATCTGAAAGACGATCCCCGCTTCCTGACCAACACCGCCCGCGTGGAGAACTACGACCAGACGGAAGCGGTGGTGAACGCCTGGACCAACGTCAACACACGGGCCACGATCTTCGCCGCCACCAGCAAGGCCAAAGTCCCCTGCGCGCCGGTGCGTGACATCGAGGAGGTCATGAACGACCCCCATATGCACGGCCGCGGCACTTTGGAATGGGTCGATCATTACGACTACGACTACCCGATCGTCGTCCCCAACAGCGCGCTGCGCTTTCACGGCACTGAGAAAGTGCCCACGACCCTTAGCCCGCATGTCGGAGAGCATAACGAAGCGGTTTACGGCGAATGGCTGGGACTATCGGGCGCGGAGATGGCGCGGTTGAAGGCCGATGGGGTGATCTGACCGCGCAACGGGTCAGCATCGTCGGGGCCGGCGTCGGTGGGCTGGCGCTGGCGCTTCTGCTGCGCCGGCAGGGTCATGACGCCGTGGAACCACCCGTGACTGGCTCGCGCATTTTCGGTTCCGCGATCTGTGAATGCGGTAGGGGTCAGATCGACCGCCAGTTCGTTGGCCAGCGGGGAATACTTGCAATTATTCGTGAGGGCGCCAAATCAGGCCTTGCGGAATAAGTGCGACGCCGTACATGATCCTTCTGGACGATGCGCGACGCCTGATTATGGCTCGGGCTGGTATTCTGGTCAGCGACGGAAAACAATCATGGCGAAAATACAACAAGCTGCGATGGCAATCGTTATGGGCGGCGCGGCGGCCGTAGCGACGCCCTCTCTGGCGTTCGCCGCGAAGCCTGGCAACCTGATCACGCTCGTCGCGGACGATGAATCACCCAAGGAACTGGCCGCGATCGGCAATCTCTCCATCGGCGTCGATTTCAGTCCAAATGCGTCTTTGACCGCGCCGCCACCGACCACGCTCGACATATCCAACCCCGCCATGCCGATGTTCACAAACCTGTATACCGGCGGATCGTTCCATCTCAGTCTTTTTGTTCATGGCATAGGAACCGGTTCCACTCTGCGGCTCCCTGCCGCACCCACACCCGCCACGATGAACACCGTCATGGTCGAAGATGTCATTACCAATGGGATGACACTCAGCCTGTTCCTGGACTTCGGGGGAACCGACCCCACGGGTTGGGCCAGCTTTACCCCACCGGCCGACCCAACCGCCGATGTGCTGGGTATCGACATCACCTATCCAGGCGTCGATCCGACAATCACGTTCTACGCGACGCTGAATGACGGGCCCTTGACCTTCACCGCCCCGGAACCGGAAAATTGGGCTGCTATGCTGCTCGGTCTCGGCGGGCTCGCCGCCGCCGCCAGCCAGCGCCCCGCGAAACGCGCCCGCAGCGGTTAGGCACCCTCAGGACGGGCGCCTTGCCGTCCCGAAGCGCAGCTTGACAAACCGGCCTCGCCCGGTGCCCAGGAGCGCTCCATGATCGGGTTGTCCGGGTTGGCCGTGCTGATCAGCGCGGCCCTGATTTTTACGGTTGAACCGATCGTGGCGCGGCTGATCCTGCCTATCGGCGGCGGTTCGGCGGGCGTTTGGAACACCTGCCTGGTGTTCTTCCAGGCCAGTCTGCTGCTGGGCTATTTATACGCACATGAGCTGCGGAGGCTGCGCTCCCCCCGGATCCAGATGGTGTGTCATGGTGCCGTGCTCGGGGCCGCTGCGCTGGTTCTGCCCCTGGGCCTTCCGGCCTATGCCAGCGCGCCCGCCACCACCCCGCCGGCCTTGTGGTTGATCTGGTGCCTTATCCCATCGATCGGCGCGCCTTTCGCCGCGCTGTCCGCAACCGCCCCTCTGGTGCAAGCGTGGCAGACCCGCGCCCTGCCCGGCACCGCCGCTAACGGGGCCTGGGGCCTGTATGGCGCCAGCAACCTGGGCAGTTTGCTCGCCCTCCTGGCCTACCCAACCCTGATTGAGCCCCTGATCGGCCTGGCCGATCAGACGCGGTTATGGAGTCTTGCCTACCTTGGGTTCATCGCCCTGATGGCGCTGATGGGACGCCAAATCTGGCGGTCCGCTGAGCCAGATCAGTCCGCCGCCGCCGTAGCGCGGCCTCCGCCGCCGGGCTGGTCCGCACGCCTGCGCTGGATCGCCCTCGCCGCCGTTCCATCGAGCCTGCTGCTCGGTGTCACCGGCTATATCACCACCGACATCGCCGCCGCACCGTTTCTATGGATCGCGCCGCTGGCATTGTACCTTCTGACCTTTGTCCTCGCGTTTCGGGGACGGGCTCCGCTGGCCCCGCGCAGCGTGCTGGTCATCCAGGCGATGGCGGTGATCCTGGCCTGTGTGCTGGCACGCCCGCTCCCGCAGCTTTTTCTGACCGGGCTGGTGGTTCATCTGATCGCCTTCTTCTTCACCGCCCTGGTCTGTCATCAGGCCCTGATGGCCCGGCGGCCGGACCCCGTACATTTGACGGATTACTATCTCTGCGTGTCGGTGGGCGGGCTGCTGGGGGGCATGTTCAACGCCCTGGCCGCGCCGGCGATCTTCAACAGCGTGGTGGAATATCCCGCGCTCCTGATTCTATCCGCCCTCGCGCGGCCCTGGGGCGACCGCAAGGGTCTGGCGCGGCCGCTGCCCTGGGCGGCCCTGATCGGCTGCGGCGCGATCACGGCCGTCATCGTTCAGCTGGCGCATTCGAATGCGGCCGAGGCAACCGCAACCTTATATGTCGTCGCAGCGCTGGCCGCCGTGCTGGCCGTCCTTGCCTTCTGCCTGCGCAATCGCGCGCCATTGTTCTGCCTGGCGAGCGCCATCCTGATCGCCGGGAGCGCCGCCTTGCCGGACCCCATCGACATCGTCGGTCGCTGGCGCGGCTTTTACGGAGTCCTGCGGGAGGCCCGGGTCCATGAATCCCGTCTCGGCGGGGAAGTGCGCAAGTTAACGCATGGCTCGACCCTGCATGGGGCGGAAGCGGTCTCACCGGCGTTCCGCTGCCAGCCCTTGCTGTACTACGCGCATGAGACGCCGATCGGCCAGGTCATGGACACCGCCGCCCGGCTGAAACCATCGCTGACCGTCGGCGTGGTCGGTCTGGGCGCCGGGACCCTCGCCGCATACAGCAGACCGGCCGATAACTTCACCTTCTTCGAGATCGACCCACTGGTGGTGCGGATCGCGTCGGATCCGGCGTTGTTTTCGTATCTGAGCAGCTGCGCCAAAGGCCCCGTCACCCAGACCATCGGAGACGCCCGCCTGACCTTGCAACGGGAGGGCGATGGCACGTTCGACGTCCTGGTGATCGATGCCTTTTCATCCGACAGCGTGCCCACGCATCTTCTGACGGTCGAAGCCGCGCGGCTCTATCTGTCCAAACTCAACCCTGCCGGGGTGGTGGTGTTCCATCTCTCCAACCGCAACCTGGACCTTGTCGGCCCCGCCCAGGCCATGGCCCTGCAAGCCGGCGGCTACGCACGGTTGCAGCGGCATCGGCAGGACCCGAAACTGCCGCCGCTATGGGAGTCGACGGAAAGCGCGGTGATCATGACGCGCACGATGGCGGGCATGGCGCCCTTCGCGGATGACCCACGCTGGCAAAGGCCGAACCCCGGGGGCGTTGCCGCCTGGACCGACGACCGCGCCGATCTGATGGGCGCACTGTTGCGGCGTCTTGGCATCCTGGGGGCGAGCGGAGGATGATAGGCCGATTGAGGGAGAACAACGCCATGACCAACATCCACGCCATGGAGGCCGCGCTGCGCCGCGCCACCGACTCCGGCGACCTCCCCGGTGTCGTGGCCGCGGCGGCAACCGCGAACGGGGTGGTGTTCGAGGGTGCCTCCGGCACCAGGGACCTCGATACCGGGGTGCCTATGACCGCCGATACGGTGGTCTGGATCGCCTCCATGACCAAAGCCATCACCGGCGCCTGCGCCATGCAACTGGTTGAGCAGGGCCGCTTGTCGCTGGAGGCCCCGATCCAAACGGTGCTGCCGGAACTCGCCACGCCGATGGTGCTGGAGGGGTTCGATGCGGACGGAAATCCCCGGCTGCGCCCGGCCCGGCGCGCCATCACGCTGCGGCATCTGCTGACCCATACCTCCGGCTTCGTCTATGACATGTGGAGCGCGGATACGCTGCGCTACATGAAACAGGCGGGGATCCCCGGCATCGTGTCCTGCCGGAACAAGGCGCTGACCTTGCCTTTGGCCTTCGACCCCGGTGAGCGCTGGGACTACGGCATCGGCATCGACTGGGTCGGCAAAGCGGTCGAGGCCGTGTCGAGGCAGACTCTGGGCGCTTATATGCGGGCCAATATCCTCGACCCGCTCGGCATGTCCGACACCGCGTTCAAAATCGGCGCCGAGCAGCGCCAGCGCCTGGCCCGCATCCATGCGCGGGGCCCGGACGGGCTGGTGTCCACCCCCACCGAAGTGCCGCAGGAGCCGGAGTTCGAAATGGGCGGCGGCGGGCTGTATTCCACCGCCGGCGATTACCTGAAATTCGCGCAGATGATCCTGCATGGCGGCACCTTCAACGGCGCGACCGTGCTGCGGCCGGAGACGGTGGCGGTGATGGCGCGCAACGCGATGGGGGAGATCCGATGCCGGCCGTTGAAGACGGCGATCCGCGGCGCGTCGAATGACGTGGACTTCGTGGAGGGCATGCAATGGGGGCTGAGCTTCCTCATCAACCCCGAACCGATGGCAACCGGGCGTTCGGCGGGATCGCTGGCCTGGGCGGGACTGGCCAATTCGTACTACTGGATCGACCCGGTTCGGCGGGTCGCGGGTGTGTTCGCGACCCAGGTGCTGCCGTTCTACGACGCGAAGGCGGTGACGGCATTCGCTGAGTTTGAAAGCGCGGTTTATGGGGTGGTTTAAACCGCCCCCAGAAACCCCACCAACAACTCGCTCACCTTCCCCGCCTGCTCCTGCTGCACCCAGTGCCCGGCGCCATCCAGCAGGTGGCAGCCGATGATGTTGGTGCAGGCGGCGGTTTGCATGGTCTCGAAATTGCCGGGGACCTGATAGACACCCCAGTCGCTCTTGCCGGCGATGAACATCGACGGGATGTCGATTGTGCGGCCCGCGAACAGCTGCAACTCACCGGCCCCCACGTTTTCCGTCCGGCAGCGGTACCATTGCAGCCCGCCCTGGAAGCCGATCCGGGCGTATTCGTCGCTATAGACCTTCAACTCGGCCTCACTCAGCCAGCGGTTGGTGGCGACTTCGGCGGCGGAGGGCATCACATGCGCCACCGTCGCGCCCATCTCCTCCCCCGCATCCATAATGTAATAGGTCGGCATTTTCGCCAGTTCCCCGGCGCTCCAGGACCCCAGGCGATACGGCTTGTTGCCAAGCCAATCGGCGCTTTTGTGGTGGTAATAGGCGCGCAGGAAGTCGTGCACGCCCTGCTTGCAGTGCCACATGTCCTCATTGGCCGGGCGGGTCGAGTAGTACCACTGGTAGTGCTTGCGCGGGCGGTCCAGCCGCAGCATCGCCGCATGCACATCTTCCGCCACGCGCGGCGCATCGCCGCCGAACGGCACCGAGGGCGGGCCGGCAAACGGCGCGCTCATCAACACCACCGAGCGGAACACATCCGGGCGCACCACCGCGCACCAGGCAGCGACCGAGGCCCCGAAATCATGCCCCACCACCGCCGCGACGGAGCGATAACCCAGTGCATAGACCAGACCCAGCGCGTCGCGGGTCAGGTTCAGCATATGGAACGGACGCAGGTCGCCGTCGTAATCGGCGCTCCAGCCGGTGGTGCGGCCGTAGCCGCGTTGATCCGGGGCGATGACCTGGTAACCGGCGGCGGCCAGCACCGGCATCACCTTGCGCCAGGACCAGGCGAGCTCCGGGAAACCATGCAGCAGCAGCACGCAGGGGCGGTTCGGGGTTTCGAACCCGGCCTCCAGCACATGCATGCGCAAGCCGTTGATCCCATCAACGAAGCGGGCGCGGACGCCGCGCGGCAGAATCGCGGCGTCGAGCGGGGGTAACAGATCGGTCATGGGTCAGGGCCTCCGGCAATCGCGCGCACCATTCCATAACGCGGCGGGCACGGGTAGCCTCTGGCCATGACACAGTATCGCTCCGTCCTGATTACCGGCGCCTCCTCCGGCATTGGGGAGGCTTTGTCCCACACCCTCTCCGCCCCCGGCGTGACCTTGCATCTGTCGGGCCGCGATGCCGCCCGGTTGGAGACGGTCGCCGCCGCCTGCCGCGCCCGCGGCGCGACGGTGCATCCCCAGGTCATCGATGTGCGCGATCAGGCGGCGATGGAGGCCTGGATCGCCCAGGCTGCCCCACTTGATGCTGCCCCGCTCGATCTGGTGGTCGCTAATGCCGGCATCGCCTCCGGCGAAGGCCGCACCGGCGGAGAGAAGCTGGAGCGCACGCGTGACATTTTCGGCACCAATGTCGATGGCATGCTGAACACCGTCCTGCCGGCGATGACGGTCATGGCGGCGCAACCGGCCGGGCCGGATGGGCTGCGGGGCCGGATCGCCGTCATCGCCTCCGTCGCCGCGTTCATGGCGATCCCGGATTCGGCGGCCTATAGCGCGTCGAAAGCGGCGGCGGATGCCTGGACGGTGGCCAGCGCGCGCGGCGCCCGGGCGCGAGGCATCCAACTGACCAGCGTCTGCCCGGGCTATATCCGCACCGCCCTGACGGCGCGGAACGAATTCCCCATGCCCGGGCTGATGGACGCCGATCGGGCCGCCGGCGTGATCCTGCGCGGCATCGCGGCCGGGCGGATCCGGCTGGTATTCCCATGGTGGATGGGGCTGCTGACCCGCATGCTCGGCTTGCTGCCGCCGGGGCTTACCGGCAAACTGATGCCCAACCGAACAGGAGAGTCCGCATGACCCAATCCCCCCGCCCGGCCCGCCAGATCGCCGGCATCCACCACAAATCTATCGGCGACATGGTCGTGACGGCCCTGAACGACGGCATGTTCGAGGGCTCCTTCGCCATGCTCGCCGCCTTTGAGATCGGCACGGCGGAGCAGATGCACCGCGCCGCCTTCCGCGCCATCCCGCCGCGGCTGGCGGTGAACAGCTTCCTGATTCAGACCGACGCCCGCACCATCCTGGTCGATAGCGGCTGCGGCACCAATTTCGGGGATGGCATGGGCAACCTCGCTGGCAACCTGGCCGCGCTGGGCATCAAGCCGGGCGATGTCGATACCGTGCTCTGCACCCATCTGCATCCGGATCATGTCGGCGGCCTGGTCGATCCCGCCGGGAAGGCAGTGTTCCCAAACGCGGAACTGGTGGTGCATGCCGATGATCACACATTCTGGGGCGCGGAGGCCACGCTGGCCGGGGCGACCACCGACATGGACCGGGGGTTCATCGCCCTCGCCCGCAGCACCATCGCCGCCTACGCCGACAGGACGAAGCTGCTGACGGCCGGGGAGGCCCTGTCAGGTATCTCCATCGTGCCGGAGCCGGGCCATACGCCGGGCCATTCCGGCTGGATGATCACCTCGGGCACTGACTCGCTGCTGATCTGGGGCGACATCGTGCATATGCCGGGCATCCAGTTCACCCGCCCGGACGCGGGCATGGGCTTCGACATCGACGGCGGCCAGGCCATCACGACCCGTCAGCGCATCATGGATATGGTCGCGACCGATCGCCTGCTGGTCGCGGGCATGCACCTGGATTTCCCCTGCTTCGGGCATGTTGCCCGCGCGAGCGAAGGCTACGCCTTCGTGCCGGAGGTCTGGACACCCACGCTCTGAGGCGGGTCGACACCCATCCTTCCCCATCGTCATGGCGGGCTCCGGCCCGCCACCCACGCCTTTTTCGCCGCGTGATTCCCGGGATCAGTGTACGGCTGTCCGGTTTAATCTTGAGGGTGGGACTGCCATTTTTGCCGTCATGCTCGGGCTTGACCCTACCGGATTCACAGATCGCGGAAACGAAAATTTGGCAGGTGGGGACAACGGTATTTTCTCCCCGTCATGGCCCGGCTTGTCCCTACCGCGTTCACACATCGCGGAAACGAAATTTTGGCAGGTGGGGACAACGGTATTTTCTCCCCGTCATGGCCCGGCTTGTCCGGGCCAACCCCGCCCGCACCGTGCCGCGATAGGT
>CAIUPC010000877.1 GCA_903900905.1 uncultured Acetobacteraceae bacterium | reverse complement strand
GGCATCCACGCCTTGATCGCTATCGGCAAGGAAGGCGTGGATGCCGACCTGCGTCGGCATGACGATAAACGCCCGCGTCGGCATGACGGGATGATGCGGTAGCGCCATGACGGTATTTTGGACCATCCCCATCACTCCGCCGCCATACGCGACGGGGACGAAATCCGGGCCTTATACGCGGTAATCCGCTCTTCCATCACCGGCCGGAAATGCCGGATCAGCCCCTGGATAGGCCAGGCCGCCGCATCGCCGAGCGCACAGATCGTGTGCCCCTCAACCTGCTTCGTCACCTGTTCGAGCGTATCGATTTCGGAAATATCCGCCTTGCCTTCGGCCATACGGGTCATCACCCGCCACATCCAGCCAGTGCCCTCACGGCACGGCGTGCACTGGCCGCAGCTCTCATGCATGTAGAATTTTGACAATCGGGCAATGGCCTTGATCAGGTCCGTCGACTTGTCCATGACGATGACCGCGGCGGTCCCCAGACCGGATCGCACCGCGCGCAAACTGTCGAAATCCATCAGCACTTCGTCACAGATCGACTTCGGGATCATCGGCACCGAGGCACAGCCCGGGATCACCGACAACAGATTGTCCCAACCGCCGCGCACGCCGCCGGCATGCTTCTCGATCAACTCGCGCATCGGAATGCCGAGCTCTTCTTCCACATTGCAGGGCTTGTTCACATGACCGGAGATGCAGAACAATTTCTGCCCGGCGTTGTTCGGACGCCCAAGCGAGGTAAACCACTCCGCCCCGCGCCGCAGGATCGTCGGGGCGACCGCGATCGACTCCACATTGTTCACCGTGGAGGGGCAACCATACAGACCCACACCCGCCGGAAACGGCGGCTTCATGCGGGGCATGCCCTTCTTGCCTTCAAGGCTCTCGATCAGCGCGGTTTCCTCGCCGCAGATGTAAGCGCCGGCGCCGCGATGCACGACCACGTCGAAGGCATAGCCAGACCCGCAGGCGTTCTTGCCGATAAGACCCGCCTCGTAAGCCTCATCCACCGCGGCCTGCAGCATGCGGCCTTCGTTGTAGAATTCGCCGCGCACATAGATGAACGCCGCGCAGGCGCCCATGGCGAAACCGGCCACCAGACAGCCCTCAACCAGCTTGTGCGGGTCGTGGCGCAGGATGTCGCGATCCTTGCAGGTGCCGGGCTCGGATTCGTCGGCGTTCACGACCAGGTAGCAGGGACGATCCGACTGCTTGGGCATGAAGGACCACTTCAACCCGGTCGGGAAGCCCGCGCCGCCGCGGCCACGCAGGCCGGATTTCTTCATCTCATCGATGATGGCATCGCGCCCGCGTGCCAAAATCGCCGCGGTATTGTCCCAATCACCCCGCGAGCGCGCGCCCTTCAGCAGCGGGTCGTGCACGCCATAGAGGTTGGTGAAGATGCGGTCTTTATCTTGCAGCATCGCTCAGGCCTCCGGTGCGAAATGCAAGGTGAGCATCGTCGTCGGCCCGCCTTCGGGGGCCGAGTTCTGCCGATCGGACATGGATCCCATTTTCGGCTTCTCACCGCGGCGGAGCGCGGCGATCAGGGCCAACGTCTTCTCGCGGTCCATATCCTCATAGAAGTCATCATCCACCTGCAGGATCGGCGAATTGACGCAGGCGCCAACACATTCGACCTCGGTCATGGTGAACATGCCGTCAGCGCTGGTCTCTTTCCAGCCCTGGATGCCCGTCGCTTCGCGGCAGGCGGCGACGATGTCGTCGGAACCCCGCAGCCAGCACGGCGTCGTCGTGCAAAGCTGCAAATGGTATTTTCCAATCGGCGCCATATTGAACATGAAGTAGAACGTCGCCACCTCATACACGCGGATCGGCGCCATGCCGAGGCGTTCGGCCAGCACATCCATGCCCTTCACCGGCACCCAGGCGCTGTCGGTCTGACGCTTCATCTGCTTCTGAATGACGTACAGCGACGGAATGACCGCACTGGCCTGCTTGCCTTCGGGATAGCGTGCGATGAGCTTCGCGATTTCCGCCTCCGACTCCGCGTCGAACGCAAACGACGTCGGCTGCTCGAAGCCGGCTGAAGATGATCCTGCCATGACTTACCTGTCGATCTCGCCGAACACGACGTCCATCGATCCAATGATCGCGCACACGTCGGCCAGCATGTGCCGCTTGGAGATGACGTCCGTCGCCTGCAAAAAGGCGAAGCCGGTCGAACGGATCTTGCACCGGTACGGCTTGTTGGTGCCGTTGGACACAAGATAGACGCCGAATTCGCCCTTGGGGCTTTCCACCGCCGTATAGGTCGTGCCTTCCGGCACGTGATAGCCCTCGGTGTAGAGCTTGAAGTGATGGATCAAGGCTTCCATCGACCGCTTCATCTCGCCGCGAGTCGGCGGCGTGAACTTCCGATCCTGCACCTTGATCGGCCCCGGCTGCATTTTGGCCAGTGCCTGCTTGATGATTTTTACCGATTCGCGGGTTTCCGCGAGCCGCACCAGATAGCGGTCGAAGCAATCGCCATTGCGCCCGACGGGCACCTGGAAATCCACCTCGGCATATTTATCGTACGGCTGCGAACGGCGGAGATCCCAGGGCACGCCCGAGGCGCGCAGCGGCGGGCCACTGAAGCCCCAGGCCAGAGCCTGTTCAGCGGAGAACACACCGATATCAACCGTGCGCTGGCGCCAGATGCGGTTGCCGGTCAGCAACTGCTCCAGATCATCCAGGAACTTCGGGAACGTCTCGGCCCAGGCCGCGATCTTGTCGGTCAACCCGGCGGGCAGATCCTTGGACACGCCACCCGGACGGAAATAGTTCGCATGCAACCGCGCGCCGGACGCCGCCTCATGGAATTCCATGAGTTTTTCGCGCTCTTCGAAGCCCCACAGCGCCGGGGTGATCGCGCCCACGTCCAGAGCATAGGTGGTGAGGTTCAGCAGATGGTTCAGAACGCGGGTGATTTCCGCGAACAGCACCCGAATCCACTGCGCCCGATCCGGCGCCTTGATCCCCAGCAGCTTTTCCACAGCGAGGGCAAAAGCATGCTCCTCACACATCGGGGAGACGTAATCGAGGCGGTCGAAATACGGCACCGCCTGCATATAGGTCTTGTACTCGATCAGCTTCTCGGTGCCGCGATGCAGCAGGCCGATATGCGGATCAGCCCGTTCCACGATTTCGCCGTCAAGCTCCAGGATCAGACGGAGCACGCCGTGCGCCGCGGGATGCTGCGGGCCGAAGTTAATGGAATGGCTGTCGATCTCGACCTGACGAGTCGTGGTGCCGACGGGTGGGGTGATAACCTCGCTCATCGTCTCAGCCTTTCGCCCGTTCGGCGGCGCGTTCGGTGAACACTTTCTCGTCGCCCGGCAGGGTGGTCAAAGCCTCCCACGGGGAGAGGAAGTCGAAGCTCCGGAAATCCTGGGTCAGCTTGACGGGTTCGTAGACAACGGACTTGCGATCCTCGTCGTAGCGAACCTCGACATAGCCGGTCAGCGGGAAGTCCTTGCGCAGCGGATGCCCTTCGAACCCGTAGTCCGTGAGGATACGGCGCAAATCGGGCTGGCCGGAGAACACGATGCCAAACAGGTCCCATGCCTCCCGCTCCCACCAGGTGGCGGCGGGCCAGACGGTGTGGATCGACGGCACCGGGGCCGATTCGTCGGTGGTGACGACGACCCGGATGCGCTGGTTCAGCGACACCGACAGCAGATTATAGACGACGTCGAAGCGATCGCCGCGTTCCGGCCAATCGACTCCGCAGAGGTCCATCATCTGTTCGAAGGCGAATTGCGGCTTGTCGCGCAGCGCGGTCATCAGCTCGACCACCGAGTCGCGCGCGGCATGCACGGTCAACTCGCCATGCTGCCAGGCCGTGCCGGTCACACCGGGCAGCAGGGCCACGGCGGCGGTGAACAATTCGGCCGCGGTGGGTTCGGGCGGCGGGAGGGCCGCTTCAGGAGCGGTGTCCTCAGCCACGGAGAATCGTCCCCGTGCGGCGGATTTTCTTCTGCAACTGCATAATCCCGTAAACCAGCGCTTCGGCCGTGGGCGGGCAGCCCGGCACGTAGATATCGACCGGCACAACCCGGTCGCAGCCGCGCACCACCGAATAGGAATAATGGTAATAGCCGCCGCCATTGGCGCAGCTGCCCATGCTGATGACCCAGCGCGGCTCCGGCATCTGGTCGTAGACCTTGCGCAGGGCGGGCGCCATTTTGTTGGTCAGCGTGCCGGCGACGATCATCACGTCGGACTGGCGCGGTGAGGCGCGCGGGATGATCCCGAACCGGTCGAGGTCATAGCGCGGCATATAGGCGTGGATCATCTCCACCGCGCAGCAGGCCAGACCGAAGGTCATCGGCCAGAGGCTGCCGGTGCGGGCCCAGTTCACCACCTTATCCAGGTTGGCGACGATGAAGCCTTTGTCCGCGATTTCCCCGGTGATGCTTTGCAGCACCGCGTCCTGGGCCGGGCCGGGCGGCAGCGCGTCCCGATTGTAAGCGATTGTTGTGCTCATGTGGCTTACTCCCAGTCCAACGCGCCTTTGCACCACTCGTAGACAAAGCCCACGGTGAGCACGCTCAGGAAGGCGATCATCGACCAGAAGCCGAATGCGCCGATGCCCTTGAGCGCGACGGCCCAGGGGAACAGGAACGCCACTTCCAGATCGAAAATGATGAAGAGGATGGCGACCAGATAATAGCGAACGTCGAAGCGGCGGCGGGCGTCATCAAACGCCTCAAACCCGCATTCATAAGCCGAGAGTTTCTCGTCATAGGGCTTCTGGCGCGCCGCGAGGAGCGAGCCGCCGATCATGGCGATCGCGATACCGCCGGCGATGGCCAGGAAGACGAGAATGGGCAGATACCCGTAAAGGACAGGTTGCATCGCGGTTCCACTCACCCTCGTTCGTCGCGCATCCCGCGCGTGATCCAGACTCTTGACGCGGCTGGCCGGTCAGAACCGCCCCTTAGCGGGCAATCCGACCAACAACAAGCCTGCCCCGAATATTAGCCCCATCACGCCGACGGCGCCATAGGGCCGCATGCCGCATCGCGGCATAACGGTCGGGAATTTTTGCAATTTTTTGAAGGACCTTGCTGCTGGCGCGAGAGACGGGGCTCGAACCCGCGACCTCCGGCGTGACAGGCCGGCGCTCTAACCAACTGAGCTACTCCCGCAGCAAGGAGGCGCGGTGTAGGCGGCGCTGACACCGCCGTCAAGGATGCTTCTGACGGGAAAGTGCATTTCGCGGGAATTAATACCCGGGCGCCCGAACCATCCGCGTATCGGCGGAAGCACCCCGTCGTGCCGACGCGCGGATCAAGTCCGTGGGCAGGCTCCGGTCGGCAGCCACGCCTTCGTTGTGTCAGACAGGAGAAAGGCGTGGCTGCCGACCTGCGTCGGCATGACGGGTAACGACGGCCGGTACGTCATTCATTTTACGGGTTGGT
>CAIUPC010000876.1 GCA_903900905.1 uncultured Acetobacteraceae bacterium | reverse complement strand
TGTTTCCCTCCCTGTGCACCGATACGTTTGGCCCCAAATACGCCTCCGCCAATACCAGCTTCCTGTACACCGCCAAGGGAACCTCGGCGCTGCTGGTGCCGTTCGCCAATGTCCTCCAGACCTCCACCGGGCGGTGGGAGGCGGTGTTCGCCGTCGCCGGCAATGCGGCGTTGGTGGTGGCTATATTGGCGTTCTTCGTCCTGAAACCGCTCCGTGCGCGGCAGTTGCGTAAGGACGCATGACAATAGGAAACGGCGGGGCCTGACGAAGCGCTTGCCCCGCCGCGGTCCGCACGCCATCTTCGCGGGTAACGGAGATGTGCCATGATCCGCCTGCCAGTGCCCAAGACCGATGTTCTCGCCCGCCGTGACGCCATTGTCGCGGGCCTGCGGCCCCTGTTGCCGGACTCCGGCCTGATCGCCGATCCGGTTCGCCTCAAGCCCTATGAGACCGACGGCTTGTCCGCTTACCGGCAGATGCCAATGGCGGTGGTGCTGCCGGAAACGACCGAACAGGTGGCCGATATCCTGCGCTTCTGCCACCAGAACGGCGTCCGCGTGGTGCCGCGCGGGGCGGGCACGTCCCTGTCCGGCGGGGCGCTGCCGATGGAGGACGCGGTGGTCGTGGGCCTCATGCGGATGAACCGCATCCTGGATATTGACTACGCCGACCGGGTGGCGACGGTGCAGGCGGGGGTGACGAATATCGGGATTACCAACGCCGTCTCCGCCAACGGCTTTTTCTATGCCCCCGACCCATCCTCCCAGCTCGCCTGCATGATCGGCGGCAATGTGAACATGAACTCCGGCGGGGCGCATTGCCTGAAATACGGGGTGACGGCGAATAACCTGCTGGGGCTGAAGATCGTCACGATCGAGGGCGAGATCCTCGATATCGGCGGCGCGCATCTGGATGCCGCCGGCTATGACTGGCTGGGCCTGCTGACCGGCAGCGAGGGCATGCTGGCCATCGTGACGGAGGTGAACGTCCGCATCCTGCGCTCCCCCGAAGGCGCGCGGGCCATGCTGGCGGCGTTCAAATCGAACGAGATCGCCGGGCGCTGCGTCGATGCCATCATCGGATCGGGCATCATCCCGGTGGCGCTGGAGTTCATGGATCGCCCCGCCATCCATGCCTGCGAGGCCTTCGCCCATGCCGGCTACCCGCTGGATGCGGAAGCGATGCTGATCATTGAGGTCGAGGGCAGTGTCGCCGAACAGGACGATCTGCTGGATCGCCTGAAAGCCATCTGCCAGAATTTCGACCCGATCAGCCTTAAAGTCTCGCAGTCGGCCGAGGAATCGGCGGCGATCTGGAAGGGCCGCAAAGGCGCGTTCGGCGCCGTCGGGCGCATCAGCCCCGATTACCTGTGCATGGACGGCACCATCCCCACCAGCCGCCTGCCGGAAGTGTTGCGCCGTATCGGCGAAATGTCGGATAGCTATGGGCTGAAAGTGGCCAACATCTTCCACGCCGGCGACGGCAACCTGCACCCGCTGATCATGTTCGACGCCAACGATCCCGCGAGTTTCCATAAGGCGGAGACGTTCGGGGCGGATATCCTGAAACTCTGCGTCGAAGTCGGCGGCTGCCTGACCGGGGAGCATGGGGTCGGCGTCGAGAAGCGCGACCTGATGCCGGTGCAGTTCGCCGCGCATGAACTGGATCAGCAGCGGGCGATCAAGTCGGCGTTCGACCCGGACTGGCTGCTGAACCCGAGCAAGGTGTTCCCGTTGGTCGAGCCGGTGGTTCTGGCAATGGCGGCTGAGTAGGGGATCGCCTGTCGGCAGCAGTTCTAAATGAGCGGTTCAATGAATCCGGCCCGTCATGGCCGGAACAAGCCCGGCGAAGACGGGACGAAGGTTCGCTCGGTAGACCGGGGCGACGCATTAGGACATCTGGCACGGCACAGGGGTATCGCATATGGCAGATTTCCGCCAAAAACCGTCATCCTCGGGCTTGTCCCGAGGATCTCCAGCCGCACGGTCATCAGTATTTTACTAATAAAATCAACGGCAGTGCCGCGGGCG
>CAIUPC010000875.1 GCA_903900905.1 uncultured Acetobacteraceae bacterium | reverse complement strand
TAGACAGGAGAAAGGCGTGGGTGCCGACCTGCGTCGGCATGACGGGTAACGATGGCCGGTACGTCATTCATTTTACGGGCTGTTATGAGTCCCTGTCTGGTCGCGGCCTTCGGACCCCCGGTGATTCCACCTATGGTCAGCCCGCGCCAGCGAACATCAGTCCGTGCGGACTGGCCAACCGCATCGTGTCAGCGCCGCCCGCATCGCCTCGGGCGGCTCCGCCTTAGCCGCGACTGGCGGGTCCATCGGCAACGTGATCGCCCGGGCGAGCAAATGGAGCGGGCCTTTCCCCTCCCCATAGATCGGGTCACCCAAAATGGGGCAGCCCAGCGCCGCGCAATGGATCCGGATCTGGTGGGTGCGGCCCGTATGGGGGTGCAGCGCCAGCCAGGTGATCCCTGCACCATGTCCCATCACCTGCCAATCGGTAACCGCGCGCTGCCCGGCCGGATCGGTCACCATGCGCCATCCGGCCTTGCCGTCCTGGCGGCGGAGCGGGGCCTCGACGCGGCCGCTTGCCATGGACGGAGCACCCTGGACCACCGCCCAATAGGTCTTGCCGGCACGGCCCGCGGCGAAAGCGGCCTGGGCCTCGATCAAGGCGGCCTTTCGCAGGGCCACGACCAGACACCCGGCGGTATCGGCGTCCAGCCGGTGCGCCAGCCAGGGCCCGTCCTTGCGCCGGCTGAGTTGCGGGAACCAATCCTCCACGCTGGGGCCGCCGCGCGGGCCCGGATGCACAGGCAACCCCGCTGGCTTGTCCAGCACGACGAAGCGCTGGTCCTGGTAGAGGATCGCGGGAAGGGGGCGTGCGTCCAAATTCGGGGCCTGATCTGACTGGGGTGGTGTGCCGGGGGGGCGGTGTATAGGACGGTTTTATGCCGCTCGTCGCAGCATCTCCTCAAACACGCTCCCCCGCCGCATGGCCACTCGCGGTCGCGAACAGCATCTCCTGCGGGGCGCGGGCATCGCCGACAACCACGACCGCGATGCCAGAAGCCGCCAGCGGCGCGGCCAGAGCGTCATTCGCGAGGCGCGGCGTGGCATAGGTCAGAAGCGCCACATCCTCGATCACCCGGACATCGCCGTTATAGACATTCACCACCTCCAACCGGCCCTCGGCACAGGCATCGGTCCAGCGGGGTTCGGCCAGGACGATGACCTCGATCCGCTGCTCCGCCACCCGCCGCAGGATGCCCTGCCGCGTGGTCATCGGCACATCGGTGGCGATGGTATCGCGCGGGGTCACGATCACCACCGCACCGAACCGCGCCCGCAGCGCCTGCGCCGCGGCATAGGTGCCCTCGGTATGGTCCGCGTCGAACAAGACGGCGGTGCCGGGCTGCGCGCCCGGGTGGCGCAGCACTTCGGTCATGGCGGCGCGCAGGTCGGGCACCCAGCCCTCCGCCAGGACGGCGGCCGGCAGCCAGTCCGGCGGGATCATGGTCGAGCCGGTGGCCAGGATCACCGTGTCCGGACGCAGGGCGATCACCGCTTCCGCCGTCGCCGGGGCGCCCAGACGGAAGGTCACACCGGCCCGCTGCGCCGCCACGGTCTGGTAGTCGTAGATCGAGGACACGGTCTCCCCGCCCGGCAGCTTTTCCCGCCACCAGGCCTTGCCGCCGATATGATCGGAGGCGCCGATAACCGTCACCGCATGGCCGCGCGCGGCGGCGACCCAGGCGGCCTCCATCCCCGCGATGCCAGCACCGACGACCACCACCCGCTTCGGGGTCTCAGTGCGTTGCGGCACGTAGTCCACCTCATCCGCGCGGCTGACCCTTGGGTTGTTCACGCAGGCGATGGGGACATGCATCATGATGATCGCCCCCCAGCAGGTGTTGCAGGACAGGCAATAGCGAATATCCCAGCTCCGCCCCTCCCGCGCCTTCTTCGGCCAGGCCGGGTCGGCCACCAGCGGGCGGCCGAGGGCGACCAATGACGCCTCCCCCCGCGCCAGGATGCCATCGGCCTCGGCCGGGTCGGTGATCCGGCCGAGGGCCATCAGCGGCACCCCGTTCAGATGCTGCCGCAACTCTTTGATGAAGGGCATGTAGGGCATCGGCGGGCCGAACCGGTCGGGCGTGTGCATCTCCAGCGTGCGGGCATGCGCGCCACCGGCGAAGCAGACGTAATCCGCGATGCCGTCGCGGGTCAGCAGATCGCCGATAATGGCCGCCTGGGCGGGACCCACGCCGCCGGGCAGCCCATCATCAACCGGCAGTTTCAGCCCGATGATGAAGTCCCCGCCGCACCCCGCCCGCAGCGCCGCCACCAGTTCGGCGACGATGCGGCATCGGCGCTCCCAATCGCCGCCATAGTCATCGTCGCGCCGGTTTGACCAGGGCGAGAGGAACTGGTGGAACATGTGCCCATGCGCGCCGGATATTTCGACGCCAGAGAAGCCGCAGTCCTTCAGATGCGCCGCCGACCCGGCGATCTGCTCAATCAGCCCCTTGATATCGGGGACCGTCAGCGCCCGCGGCACCGTCCAGGACAGGTCATCGGGCAGAGCGGAGGCGCCCACCGCCTCCGGATTGCGGCCGGGGAAATGGCGGCCGCGGCCGGCATCCTGGATTTGGCCGAGCAGGCGGCAGTCCTGCGACTCCACGGCCTCCGCGAAGCGCTTCAGCCCCTCCGCGTCGTCGCGCCGCCACACCTGCACCCGGGGGATGCCGGCCTGATGGTGCATCATCGCCATCGGCTCCGTGATCGTCATCGCCGCCCCGCCCGCGGCGCGGTTGGCGTGATACTGGATCAACCGGTCGGTCACCCGCCCGGCCGGAGTCGCGAGCAGGCTCATGGAGGCATGCACGATGCGGTTGCGCAGCGTCCTGCCGGCGAGGGTGAATGGGGTGAACAGCGCCTGGAATGCGGCGGTCTCTGGCATGGTTGCTTCCTCCCGTTCGGGTGAGCCTGCCACAGTTGGGCCTTGGGTTCATGCCCCCGCGATTGCCCCCGCCCATCCCGGCGCCAGACCATGATCGTTTGAGGTTGGATCAACGTACGTGTTCGATCATGGTCCAGCTCTTTGTTTTGTCGCGTGATTCACGTTTTCGGGTGATTCCACTTCAAACGATCACGCTCTATCCTCCTCCCGCAAAGCAACATGAGGACGCCCAACCATGCTCACGCTCCGTAAATCCAAGCCCGGCTTCGGCCTCGATCTGGCCGAGGCGTCCGAAGCCCCCGCGCCCGGCATCGGGGAGGTGACGGTCCGGGTCGAACACGCGGGCATATGCGGCTCCGACGTGCATGCCTATGAATGGACAGAGGGTTACGGCTTCATGGTGCCGCATCTGCCCATCACCATGGGGCATGAGTTCGCCGGCCATATCCTGCGGGCAGGCACCGGGACCAGCCTGGCCGAAGGCGCGCGCGTAACCATCATGCCCGGCGTCGATTGCGGCGTTTGCGCCAACTGCCAGCGCGGCAACCAGCGCAACTGCCTCCAGCGTTCCGCCATCGGCCTCAGCCGCAATGGCGGCTTCGCGCGGTATGTCACGGTGCCCGCGGGCAATTGCCTGACCCTGCCGGAAAGCGTGGACACCGAACTCGGCGCGCTGACCGAACCGCTCTGCGTCGGCGCCGAGGCGGTGCTGACCGGCGAAGTCGGCCTGGGTGACACGGTCGTGGTGATGGGGCCGGGAACCATCGGCCAGGCCATCGCGCTGTTCGCCCGCGCCGCCGGCGCCGGGAAGGTGTTCGTGGTTGGCAAGGCCGATGGGCCGCGCTTCGACGTGGTGCGGGCATTGGGGTTCGACACCATCCTCGACGTGGCCGAGGCGCCGCTGGCGGAGCTGATGGGCGGGCTCAAAGCCGATGTGGTGATCGAGGCAACGGGCTACCCGCCGAGCGTGGTCGATGGGCTGGGCGTGCTGCGCAAGGGCGGCGTGTTCGTGGTGGCCGGCATCCATCCGGGGCCGCTGACCCTGCCGCTGACCGATTTCGTGCGCAACCGGCACCAACTGCGCGCCACGCATGGCTGCGAGCGCCCGACCTGGGACAAGGTGCTGACGTTACTGAGCCGCGACCCCGAAAGCTTCCGCCCGATGATCACCCACCGGTTGCCGCTGGCGCGCGGGATCGAGGGGTTCGAACTGGCCCGCCAGCGGGCGGCGTCGAAGGTGATGCTGCGTCCGTAAACGGCGGTATTGGTTGATAGATCGCAATAGTAATTCACCACGGAGCCACAGAGCACCTGGACCTGCAGGGCCGAAATGCCGCCGGGCACTTAATATACCCCGACTCCGCAGGAATCCGGGAAAATGTTTGAATGGGATCGGGCATCTTCCCGCGCTGACAGTGTCGTCATGCCGACGCAGGTCGGGATCCACGCCTTGCGTGGTCTCAACAGCGAAAGGCGTGGATGCTGACCTCCGTCAGCATGACGGGTAACGATGGCCGGTACGGCCCTCATTTTGCAGGTTGGTATACTTCGACTCCGCCGGACTCTGGGAATTCTCGCGGCCTTTAATATTCCCTCGCGGCGCCGTTTCACGTCATGCTGAC
>CAIUPC010000874.1 GCA_903900905.1 uncultured Acetobacteraceae bacterium | reverse complement strand
GGCATCCACGCCTTGGCTGGCGGGGTGGACCAAAGGCGTGGATGCCGACCTGCGTCGGCATGACGGAGGGAGACGCTAACGTTCACGAGGCAATCGTCATGACCGAAACCGAAACCCGCACCCTGCTGGTCGACCTCGCTGCCAGCCTGTTCGCGCGGGGCTTTTCCGTTGGTAGCGCCGGCAATATCAGCGTGCGGCTGGACGATGGCGGCTATCTGATCACCCCCACCAATTCGAGCCTCGGCCGCCTCAATGCGGAGCGGATTTCCCGGCTGGATGGGGATTTTCAGCACATCGGTGGCGACAAGCCGTCGAAGGAGGTGTTCATGCACCGCGCCTTCTATACCGCGCGGGCGGATGCGGGGGCGGTGGTGCATCTGCACTCCACCCAGGCAACCGCGGTGTCGTGCTTGCCGGACGTCGATCCGGCCAACCCGATCCCGCCGCTGACGCCCTATTTCGTGATGCGCGTCGGGCGGACCATGCCGATCGTGGAATATTACCGGCCGGGGGATGCGGCGATGGAGCCGGCGATCCATGCGGCGGCGAAGAGCGCGCGGGCGATCCTGCTGGCCAATCATGGGCCGGTGGTGTCGGGCAAGACCCTGACCGATGCGGTCTATGCGGCGGAGGAGCTGGAAGAGGCCGCGAAGCTCTATCTCATGCTGCGCGGCGCCGCGCCGAGGCTGCTGACCCCGGCGCAGGTGGACGATCTGCTGACGACGTTTGGGTGATCAGAGACCCTGGCGCACCCGGGGGAATACTTCCTTCGCGAGCATGTCGATGGTTTCGACCGCCAGGCTTTCGGCCATGCCGGCCCATTCCGTGCTCATGACGATGTGGTTGACGCCCAACTGGCGGTGGATGCCGATGATCTGTTCGGCGACTTCGTCCGGGGAGCCGATGATGAAGCGGTCCTTCATCAGTGCCTCAAACTCCTGCCCCAGGCCGCGATCGTCGTCCGGCATGTCCTGACCCCAGGAGTGGTACGCCGCGTATTTCGCGCCGAGATACGGCCGGCAGAGGCGGATCGCTTCTTCCTTTGTTTTGGCGACGAACACTTCGCGGCGCATCGGCAGTTCCGTGGGGAATGGCTTGCCGGCGGCGTCGAGGGCGCGCTTATACAGGTCCATCTGCCGTTCCAGTGCCGGAATTTCCACGGCCGGCCCGATATACCAGCAATCCCCCAGCCGCGCCGCCCGCTCAATCGCCGGATCCGCATTCGCCCCCACCCAAATCGGCGGGTGCGGCTTCTGCAACGGCTTCGGGCTGCAGGACGCGCCGTCGAGCTCGAAATACGGGGTCTTCATATGGACCGTCTCTTCGGTCCAGAGGCGCTTGATCGCGGTCAGATTGGCCTCAAACCGTTTCGCCCGCTGGGCGCGCGGCACATTGAAGGCTTTGAATTCCACATCGCGGTAGCCGAGGCCGACGCCGAGGATGATTTTGCCGCCGGTGATGACGTCGAGAGTGGCGAATTCCTCCGCCACATGCAGCGGCGACATCAGCGGCAGCAGCAGCACGCCGGCGTTCAGGCGCATGTTCGGCGCTTCGGCCGCGAAGCGCGCGAGCATCGGCACGAGTTGTAGCATCTGGAACGGATGGGCGCTGTAATGCGCGGTCTTGGTTACGGAGTCGAAGCCGAGATCATTGGCCAGGCGTACGAAGGCGAGGGTTTCCTGGAAGCGGCGGGCGATGTCCTCGCCTTCCTCCGCCTGTCCGCGGACGACCAGGCCGAACTGGAACTGCTGGGTCATGATTGGGCCTCCCTATTGTGGAATCCGGCATAACCCGGGCCGGTGGGGCCAGCAAGCCCGGGCGCGTCTCCCTCGTCATGCCGATCTGCATCGGCATGACGGGGGGGCGCGGCCATTGCGTCACCCCGTCCCCACGGGTACGGTCGGATGACCCCTTTGAGACGGACAGCATGACCCTGCGCATCGGCATCGATATTGGCGGCACTTTCACCGATCTGGTCGCCATCGCGGGCGACGGGCGGGTGATCACGCGCAAGACCGCCTCCACCCCGCACGACTATGGGGAGGGGATCGTCAACGGCCTGTCAGCACTGCTGGCGGAGGAACCGGGGGAGGTCACCGATGTTCTGCATGCCACCACCGTCGGCTCGAACACCATCCTGGAAGCCAAGGGCGCCCGCACGGCGCTGATCACCACGCGCGGGTTCCGCGATATTCTGGAAATCCGCGATCTGCGGATGCCCGTTCTGTATGACATCACCTGGACCAAGCCCCGCGCGCTGGTGGAACGCCGGCTGCGGCTGGAAGTCACCGAAAAGATGCGCCCGGATGGCTCGGTCGCGGTGCCGCTGGACATGGACAGCGTCGCCGCCGCGATCGATATGATCCGCCGGGAGGAGGTGCGCGGCCTGGCGATCTGCCTGCTGCACAGCTACGCCAATCCCGCGCATGAGCGTGCCATCGCCGATGCGGTGCGGGCGGCGCTGCCGGATGTGGCGATTTCCGTCAGCAGCGAGATCCTGCCGGAGATCAAGGAGTATCCCCGCACCTCCACCACCGTTATCAATGCATATGTGCAACCGGTTGTGCGGGCCTATATCACCGCCCTGGATGCCCGTTTGCGCGCGCTGGGGATCGAGGCGCCGTTGCAGCTGATGCAATCCAATGGCGGCCTGGCCTCGGCGGCGTTCGCGGCGGCGTCCCCCGCGCATATCATCGAATCCGGCCCCGCGGCCGGTGTGGTTGGCGGCGCGGCTCTGGCGCGGCGGCTGGATGAGCCGCGGGTCATTACGTTCGACATGGGCGGAACGACTGCCAAGGCCGGGCTGGTGGAGGGCGGGGAGGTTCTGCGCTCCGAAGCCATCGAAGTCGGCGGCGGAGTCATGGTCGGATCGCGCCTGCTTGTCGGCGCCGGGTATATGCTGAAGCTCCCCACCATCGATCTGGCGGAGGTTGGTGCCGGGGGTGGATCGATCTGCCGTTTGGACGCGGCGGGTGCGCCGAAGGTGGGGCCGATCAGCGCGGGGGCTGATCCGGGGCCGGTTTGTTACGGACGGGGTGGGACGCAGCCGACGATCACGGATTGCAACCTGGTGCTGGGATATCTCGATCCCGGTGGGCTGGTGGGCGGGGCGATGAAGCTCGATCTCGAGGCCGCTCGTTCCGCCATCGCGCGCGATCTGGCGGGGCCGATGGGGTGCTCCGTGGAGGATGCGGCGTACGGCATGTTACGCCTGGCATCGGCCACCATGATGCGCGCGATCCGGGCGGTGTCGGTGGAGCGGGGGCGCGATCCGCGCCAGTTCGCGCTGCTGGCGTTCGGGGGCAATGGGCCGCTGTTCGCGGCTGGTATCGCCGCCGAACTGGGGATCAGGCGCGTGTTGATCCCGCCGCTGCCGGGCGTGTTCAGCGCCTTCGGGCTGTTGGTGGCGGATGCGGAACATCATGCCAGCCAGAGCCTGCGCACGAAGCTGGATAGCGTCGAACCAACGCGGATCGCGGCAGCGCTGGCGGAGCTGGAGAAGACGGGCGCGGCGCAGCTGGCGAAGGACGGTTTCCCCGCGGCGCGGCAGGACGTGCGACGGGCGGCTCTGGCACGCTATGTCGGGCAGTCGAGCGAGATCGAGGTGCCGCTGACGGGGCCGATCACGCCGGATGCGATCGCGGCGGCGTTTGGGGAAGAGCATGAGCGGACCTATGGGTTCCGGGCACCGGCGTCGGAGCCGGTCGAACTCACCGGCCTGTCCGTCATCACGCGTGGGTTGCCGGAGCGGCCGCGGCTGCCGGACCGGATTCCGCCCTTCGCGGCGCCCGGCCCGTCCAGCCGGCTTGCCTGGTTCGCTTCGGGGGGTTGGACCGAGACGCCGGTGGTGGACCGGGCGGCTTTGGCTAAGGGGCCGCGGGTTGGGCCGCTGATCGTTCAGGAATACGACGCGACGTGTTTGGTCCCGCACGGGGCGACGGCGTCGGTCGATGGGTTTGGGAATATTTGTGTGGAGATTGGGGTGTAGTCGGATCGGTCGGCCGACCACCGTCATGCCGATGCAGATCGGCATCCACGCCTTGCTTTGTCGGGATCGTTCAAGGCGTGGATGCCGACCTCCGTCGGCATGACGATTTTATCGGCGCCGAGGGCTCACGGCTCCGACCCTACTCCGCCGCCTGCCGCGCCGCCTGGGCATTCGCCCAGGCGCGGCTGACCGGCATATCGGCTTCGAACGGGCTTTTCAGGTCCAGTTCCTTCGCCGTCTCCCGCAGCGCCGGCATCACTTCCTGACCCAGCAGACGGATCGAGGTGCGGGCATCCGGCTGGCTCATGCGGCCTTCATTGCCCCAGAACGCCATGATGCCCGGGCGGGTTTCGCGCATGATGGTGCGCAGCGACTTCACCACCTGCTCTGGCGTGCCGGCGACGATCTGCAAATCGGCGATCTGCTGCTCGAAGGTTTTGCGCGGGCGGGAGGGGGAGGCGCTTTGCCCGGCCACGAACTCCACGAAGGTCTGGCGCGACGACGGGGAGAAGTAGCCCGAGGGCGAGGCCCAGACCGGCTTCAGACGGCCGGTGAACTCGCCATCCATCCAGAGGAACTGGCGGGCGCTTTCCAGCGCCTTTTCTTCCGTTTCCGCGACATGGCAGCGGATCAGGTAGCCGCGGTTTTCCGGGCCGGGCGTGTAGCCGACTTCAGCGGCGGCGGCGTCGTAGCGGGCCCAGATCTTCTTGGTGTCCTCGATGGACGTGTTCAGCGCGATATACGGATAGCCGTTCTGCGCCGCCCAGACGATCGTTTCGTGGCTGATGACCCCGGGGATCCAGATGCGCGGATGCGGCTGTTGCAGCGGCAGCGCCCAGGGGTTCACGACGCGCTGGTGGAAGTGCTTGCCCTCCCACCGGAACGGTCCGGGGACGGTCCAGGTTTTGACGATGAGGTCATGGGCTTCCTGGAAGCGCTCGCGGTTGAAGGCGGGGTTGGCGTTGGTCGCCAGCTGCTCCTGCCCGCCGCCGCGCACGAAGCCGGACACCAGCCGGCCCTTGGAGATCATGTCGATCATCGCCAGCTCTTCGGCGAGCCGGACGGGGTTGTCGTTCAGCGGCAGCGGATTGCCGAGCAGAACGATCTTCACCCGCTTGGTCATGCCGGCGAGCAGGGAGGCGAAGATATTGGCCTTGGCCTGCATGCAGAACGGGGCATTGTGATGCTCGTTCAGCATGATGCCGTCGACGCCCATTTCCTCGGCATAGACGTAGTTTTCGAGGAATTCATTATACAGCCGGCTGCCGGCGACGGGGTCGAAATGCTTGTTCGACATCAGCAGTGAGGTAAAGCCGATGTCGAGGCCGGCCTCGGCCGGGTAGTCCTTCATCGGCTGTTCGGTGAAATACATCAGATGCATGGACGTGCTCCCTATGCGGATGCGAGGAACGGCAGGATC
>CAIUPC010000873.1 GCA_903900905.1 uncultured Acetobacteraceae bacterium | reverse complement strand
TCCGTGGCCGAACATGCGCTGAAAGCCGAAACGGAACGATTGGATGCGGCGGCGCGCCAGACCGCGCAGCTTGAAGCCAAGATAGCCGATCTGGGGGCGATGCATCGGAATGAGTCGGTCTTGAACCAGGATTTGCAGGCCCGGCTCGGAGCCGCCGAGGATGGTGCCAAAACCGCGCGGGCCGAGCTATCGGCCGTGCGCGAGCAATTGGCGGCGCTGAAGGAAACGCTGGATCAGGAACGCCGGCTGTCGGTGGAAAAAATCGCCACCTTCAACGACATGCGGGGGCAACTGACGGCGGAATTCAAGCTCCTCGCCAACGACGTGCTGAAAACGCATGGGGAGACGTTCAGCAAGAGCAATCAGGAACAAATCGACGGGCTGCTGAACCCGATGCGCCACCGGCTGACGGAATTCCAGGATGTGCTGCGCCTTGCCAACGAGCAGACGATCCGCGAACGCGCGGCGTTGGGCGAACAGATCAAATCGCTGTCCGATGCCAGCGGCCGGATGTCCACGGAAACGCTCAATCTGACGCGGGCGTTGAAAGGCGAGGCGCAGGCGCAGGGCGCGTGGGGCGAAATGATCCTGGCCTCGATCCTGGAACGGTCGGGCCTGATCAAGGGCGAGCAGTATTTCACCCAGGAAAGCCATACCGGGGAAGAAGGCGGCCGGCTGCGGCCGGACGTGATCGTCCGGCTGCCGGGGGATTTGCAGGTCATCGTGGATTCCAAGGTATCGCTGGTCGCATTCGAAGCGCATGTCGCGGCGGAAACCGACGAAGACCGCACGAGTGCGCTCAACCGCCATGTCGCGTCCATCCGCGGCCATATTCGCGGCCTGTCGGGCAAAAAATACCAGGACCTCGGTTCCAACGATTTCGTTGTGATGTTCATCCCGATCGAGGGCGCCCTGGCGCTGGCGCTGCAACGCGACCCCGATATCACGTCCCATGCCGTTGCCAACAACGTCGCCATCGCCACGCCGACGACGTTGATGATCGCGTTGCGGACGGTCGCCAATGTCTGGCAGGTCGAGAACCGCAACCGCAATGCCGAGGAGATCGCCAGGCGGGCGGGCCTGCTGTACGACAAATTCGTCGGATTTACCGAGGATATGTTAACCCTGCGCAAACGCCTGGATGAAGCGGCGAAGTCGCACGATGCGGCCATGGGCAAATTATCCACGGGATCGGGCAACCTGGTGCGGCAGGCCGACTTGCTCCGCGCACTCGGCGCCAAAGCGGGGTCGAAACAGATCGCGGCCGCCTTACTGGACGATACCGCCGCGGCCACCGCGACGGAATAATGCGCGTCCGGCATGACATGGCCGGACGCGATCATGCTTTCCGTTACAGGCTGGCGGGGCTTTTGCTTTTGATCACGGTCCAGGCGGCGGCGGCCTTGCTCAGTGTGCCGGCCTTGTCCTTTTCGAACATGTGCTGAACATCCTCATTCACGAAGACATACAGCTTGCCGTTGTCGACCGCCGAGAAATCCGGATCGCCATCGAACTTCTTGCTGACCGAAACGCCGAACGCGCAATAACCGCCGAACTGAGGCTCGTATTTCGCCGGTGCCGCCTTGAATGCATCGAGATTGGCCTGCGAGGTAAAGTAATACGACTGACCATCGGCCACGGCGGTGAATTTGGCGGTGCCCTTCTTCGATCCGTGGCCATCGAGCAAGGCGACCGGGTCGTGTCCATGCAGCGCCAGCGGCGCACCAGCGGTGGTGAAGCCAGAGACGATGTTCAATTCGTCCGAAGCAAAGGCCGGGCGAACGCCAGCGCCCAGCAGTGCCAGCCCAAAGCCCAGGATCGTCATCGTTTTGCGGTTCATGATCGTCTTCCTACTGTCCGGGCCAACCAGATGATCGGCCAACGCCAGGAGAAGTGAGCCTTTTTACTTTGGAGGGGTATTCGGCAATACCGGGAATGACTATCCCGTATTATGGAACAGTCGTCAGGCCGGCTTTATATTCGCACATCGGAATATTATTTTGATCAGCCGCAAACGGTGCATCCGGGATAGGCGGGAGCATACCCATCAATGGGTGCCCCGGATGAACCCGGCGATCGGGATCACCACCTGGCTTTCGATCCCCAGATACCCGTGCGGCGACAACGCCTGGCAGGGACCGCTCCGTGATGTGCCGCCGGATACCGCGATAACCTGCACCGGCCGGGCCTGAGTCAGGCGGGCACGGAAAGGCTCCACCTCGTCGAAGGGGCTTTCGGAGCAACCGTCGTCCCGGTTGTGCACGATCAGCACCGGGGCCCTGATCTGCTCCGCCGCCGTCAGCGCCATGCCATGCCGCCAGACCGAGGACGTCAGCACCACCCCCGCGACACCCGGCCCGGCCCCGCCATTGGCGGCGGAGATCGACCCACGGCTGGTCCCGATCAGCCACACCGGCACGGCGGCCCGGGCCTTCAGCATGGCGACGATGGCGGCGATATCCTGGGCGTGCGCCGACCCGGCGCGGAATGGCGGGGTCATGCCGCCCGGCATGTCGCTGGGCACATCGGCCACCGCAACGTTGAAACCCTGGGCCACCAGATCGGGGACGATCCGCAGCAGGAAGTTGTTGCGCACCGCCGCGACCACCCCGCTGCCGCCGGGAAAGAGCACCATCGAGGCCACCGGCTTCGCCGCTGCCGTCACATAGACCGGCTGCATCACCCCCGGGCGCGCCGGCAGGTCAATCCGCTCCTGCGCCCGGGCGGCGAACGGGAGCAAAAGCAGCAAAGCCAGCATGCGGATCATCGGCGTCTCCTGTTGCGGGCGCGGATGGAGCGGGATAGGTCAGGACAAGCATAACCCATAAACGGAGGACAATCATGACCCGCCAGGACCTGCGCCAGCAAGGCGAGGCAAGCCTCAGCCAGTTGTTCGGCGAGAGCTACCGCCAGCAGCCCGGATTCGCGAACCTGCTGACCGAGCCGGTCTTCGGCGGCGTCTGGAACCGCCCGGGCCTGAGCCTGGCGGATCGGATGCTGTGCACGATCGCCGCACTCGGCACTGGCCCGCGGCTACGCCCGTTGCGCCGGCACATCGAGGCCGGGCTGAATCTCGGCCTGAGCGCTGAAGCCATCCGCGAGATTCTGGTGCAATGCGCCCTCTACGCCGGCTTCTCCGCCGCCGAGGAAACCCTGGCTTTGGCGAGTGAGATCTTTGCCGAACGCGGGATCCCCTTCCCGGCTGACCCGCCAGAGGATGCAACGCTGGAGGAACTGACCGCGCGGGGCGCCGAGCTGATGCGCACCCTGCACGGCGCCCGCGCGACCCTGGGCTATGCCGCGCCGGACAACCCCACCACCGGGGCGCTGTATCCGACCGCGATTCAGTACGGCTATGGCGAGATCTGGTTCCGCCCGGGCCTGGAGCGCCGCCAGCGCGCCTTAGTCGCCGTCGCCGGCTTCACCGCCCTGCGGCTGCCCGAGCAAGTCGGGAAATTCGGCCAGTCGGCGCTGAATGTCGGTTTGAACAAGACCGAGGTGATCGAGGCCATCATCCAGACCGCCCCCTACACCGGCTTCCCGCCGGCCCTGAACGCTCTCGGTGCGCTGAGCGCGGCGTTTGGGTGACCGTCATGCCACCTGGCGCCAGGGCCAGGCAAATCGGTCGACGCACCGGCGGGTACTGGACCGCCGGGCGTGTCTCCGCCGCCAGGTTTTCTTTCTATATTAAAACTATAGCGTGAATGACCATGATCCAGATATCAGGGGATCGTCTTAATCATATCCTGTACGGCGACGCGACGGGCGGCGGGCATATGACTGGCTATGGTGATCCGTCGAAAAGTCACTTCCCCCCACCCCCCGCCTGGACCGCCATCATCATCCGGCAAGCGATCCTGGCCGTTGCCAATGATCCTGTTTCACGCCGTGACCGCCAGCCCAACGGCAAGATGCGCGTCGAAGGCGCATATAACGGTGTCATTATCCGGGTCGTTGTCGATGATCACGTCAACCAGGTCGTGACCGCGCATCCCATTAACAATTACTCGATACCCTGACCCTGAGAACACCCAGGGTGATCGCATATGACTTACGGAGGAGCGGCACCCCCGTAAAAACCGTCATCCTCGGGCTTGTCCCGAGGATCTCCAGCCGCACGGGCATCAGTATTTTACTAATAAAATCAACGGCAGTGCGGCGGGCGATCCTCGGGCCAAGCCCGAGGATGACGGTTTTTACGGGGGTGCCGCTCCTCCGGAAGCCC
>CAIUPC010000872.1 GCA_903900905.1 uncultured Acetobacteraceae bacterium | reverse complement strand
TGACGTCCAAATTGGAAGTCAAACCGCAGATGGCGGAAGGGTATACGCTGTCCGACGATGGCCGTACCTACACCATCAAACTGCGCGGCGGTTTGAAATTCCATAATGGTGAGCCTGTGCGCGCCCAGGATTGCGCACCCAGCCTGGTTCGCTGGGCGCGGCGGGAGACCATTGGCCAGACAATCTGGCAATATGTCGATGAATGCGTCGCGGCAGACGACCGCACCATCCGGATCACCTTGAAGCGGCCGATCGCGATTTTTCTGGAAGCGATTGCCCGCGGCGGCGCCTCCGTTGCTTTCATGATGCCGGAACACGTCGCCAAAACCGACCCGTTCAAGCAGATTACCGAGCATATCGGCTCCGGTCCCTACCGCTTCCTGCCGGACGAATACAATTCCGGCGCCCATGCCGGCTATGCCCGGTTCGAAGGGTATGTACCGCGCCAGGAAAAGGCGGAATGGATGTCCGGCGGCAAGGTGGCGCACTTCGAGCGCATCGAATGGCGTGTCATCCCCGATTCCGCCACCGCCGCCGCCGCGCTGCAAAGCGGTGAGGTGGACTGGTACGAACAGGTGCAGCCGGATCTCGTGCCCCTGCTGAAGAAGAACTCCGCCATCGAACTCGGCTATCACAACCCCACCGGCTACAATGGCGTGCTTCGGTTCAACCACCTGCACCCGCCCTTCGACAATGTCGCGGTGCGCCGCGCGGTGATGATGGCGGTGAACCAGAACGACTACATGGCCTCCGTCACCGCCGGGGACGCCAGCGCCTATACCGTCTGCAAATCGATTTTCCCGTGCGGCAGCCGCTATGGGGTGGAGATCGGGCAGGAGGCCATGCAGGCGAATATCGCCAAAGCGCGGGAGATGCTCGCCGCGTCCGGCTATAAGGGGGAGAAGGCCGTGTTGCTCAGCCCCACGGACCTCACAACCGTCGGGCCGTTCGGCGATGTCACATACGACCTGCTGAAGCAGATCGGCATGAACGTGGAAATGGTGGCGACCGACTGGGGCAGCGTGGTGCAGCGGCGCACCAGCAAGGAGCCGACAGACAAGGGGGGCTGGTCGGTGATGCATACCTGGCGGCCATCGACCATCGGCTACACGCCAATGGAGCACAGCCCGATCCGCGGCCTGGGCGCTACCGCCTGGTTCGGCTGGTACAAGGACGAGGAGATGGAGGTACTGACCCGCCGCTTTGTCGAGACCATCGACCCCAAAGAACAGGACGCGACCGTTCTGGCGATCCAAAAACGGTCCTTCGACCAGGTGCCCTACGTGCCAATCGGCACGTTCCAGATCCGTAAGGCTTATCGCAAGAATCTGGTTGGGATGGTGGAGGGCACAGCGCCGTATTTCTGGAATGTCCGGCGCGTTTGACGGAATAGGCGGTTGCCGGCCCGGTCACCGATGGCCGGTAACGTGTCGGTTGGAAGGCCGGGCACCGACTCAAAGGCGCCACAGTCGAACCCTCAGCGTCATCCTCGGGCTTGTCCCAGTGCTGTCCGGTTTAACCCTCAGGCCCGGACGGCCACTTTTTCCGTCATGCTCGGGCTTGACCCGAGCACCGCCATCAGCACCGCCCGTGATCAAGACGCGATGGCTTTCGGCGACAGAATGTGTGGAGGTGCTCGGGTCAAGCCCGAGCATGACGAAAGTGCAGCAGCGCTGGCGCCCAATCATTAAACCGGACAGCAGTGGGACAAGCCCGGTCATGACTGGTGAATACAGCCCTACCCTATCCGATAACCCTGATTTTTGGGTCTGGGGGGATCGCGGATAGCAGCGGACCGTTCAACATCCCGCCAGGCGCCGCGCCACAGGGTCCGCCGGCCGTTCGCGGGCGAGCCCGGCGAAGGCCGTCGCCGCCGCTTCGGTGCCAACCATCGCGAATGCCGCGAGATACGCGGTTCGCCAGGCCGGGCCCGCATCATCGGGCCATGGCTCGTAGGTGGTGATTTTGTCCGTCTGACCACGTAACACGAGCTGGCCGGTCGGGCGCAGCAGGCCAGGCGGGCATCGCGCCGCGGTGCCAGGTCCCACACAGATCGCGGAGCCCAGTTCCTTGTTCGCCGCCTCCAGCCGGGCCGCGCCGTTCACGGTGTCGCCATGGGCGGTGTAGTCCAGCTTGGTGCGAATACCGACGTCACCGACGATCGCCCGGCCGGTTTCGATGCCAACCCGGGTGCGCCCCAGTTCGAACGATGCCGGAAAGGCGGTGGCGCGGTGCGCCTCCGTCCAGGTCTGGATTTCCATCGCGCAGCGCACCGCCGTCAGAGGATGGTCGGCCAGGTCAAGCGGCATGTTGAAGAACGCATGCACGGCGTCGCCGACAAGCTTGTCGATCATGCCGCCGTGGCGGATCACGATATTGGTGACACCCTCAAAATATTCATCGAGCAGCCGGACCAGGGCCTCGGGCCCCGCGCGATGGGTCAGGGACGTGAAGCCTTCCACGTCGGTGAACAGGGTGGTGATTTCGCGCCACTCACCGGTCAGTTTCAACCGGCCGGGGTCGTTGGCGATCAGCTCTACCACCTGAGGCGCCAGATGCTGGGAGAAGCGTTCCCGAATCCGCGCCTCCCGCAGCCGGATACGCGCGGCGGTGACCGTGGCGGCGGCGAGAAACGCGGCCGCCGCGACCACCGTTACCGGCAGCGGGTCGAATAACCATCCGTGGGCCGCCGCCCAGACGGTGGCGGCCCAGATCACCGCGGCCCCGGCGATGACGGCCAGGGCACCATGGACCGGTTTGCTCCGCACAGCCGCCAGCAGCGCCAGCATCACACTCATGCAGGCCAGGACAGAAGTGAGCACGGCTTCACCAGGGATCGGTACCGGCGCCTGGCCCCGCAGCAGCTGCGCCGCGGCCCGGGCGTGAATGACCACCGAGGGCACCAGCGGTCCATCCCCCGCCGCGCGCAGGCCGCCGAGTTCGGGTGCGGAACCTCCGATGAAAACCAGCGCCCCCTTCGGGATCATGGCGGTTGGCCAGGCCAGCGCCGGGATCACCGTGACCGCCCCCTGATCTGGCAACAGCCGGAGCATCCCGTCCCGCGGCAGCGGCACCTTGACCGGGCCGGCGACCAACTGCTGCGCTCCGGCATCCAATTGATAAATCGCGGCGCCGGACGCCAGCCGCACCGCCTCCAACGCCAGGCCTGGTTGGACCGCGCCGCCGACGCCAGCCAACAGCGGCACCCGCCGGACAATGCCATCCGGATCCCCCGGCAGCGCCAGCAAGCCGAGACCAGACGCGGCATCCCGCAAGATGTCCACTGGCGCGACGGCGCCACGCCCCCGCCACACCTGGTCCAGCAGGGGCCGACCGCGCAGCGCCAGATTCATTGGCGGCAGCAGACGATCATGGACGGGGTCCAGGGCGAACCCCAGCACGCTCTGAGATCGGCCCAATGAGTCCGCGAGACGCTGATCGTCGTCGGGCAGCGTCTCCGCGAGTGCCGCGAGGTCCGTCCGGTCGAGCGTTGTCGCCAACTGGCGCGCCAGCGCGGCGGGCGATCTCGTGTTCAGGCCTTCGAACAGGATATCGATCGCCACCGCGGCGGCACCGGCTTCCTCCGCCCGATCGATCAACCTGGCGATGGCCCCGCGTGGCCAGGGCCAGGGGCCAGCGGCGTCGAGCGCGGCCGAGTCGATGTCGACCACCACCACCGCCGGCGCGTCGGATGCCGGCCGCGGCCAGGACGCTGACATCGCGAGGATCGCGTCCAGACTGCGCTCCCGCAGCACGGCGCGCGTGTCATGCGGCAGCATGGCGAGCAACGCCGCGGCGAACAGCGCCGCGACGGCGCCGCTCAGCATGGGCGCGGCCCAGAGCGACCTGCGAAACCAGGCCTTCGCCGCGCGGGCGGCCGGATGAAACATTGGGTTCAGATTTGGATCAATCGACGCTCGCCAACGCGGCGGCAATGCGGTTCTGCCCCCAGGGGGCGGGCGCTGTCGGCGGCTGCCCCCGGGACAGATTCGTGCCGAGGCCATCCTTCAGAACGACCGTCGAACCGCGCGCGGTCACCTCGACCAGCCCATGCACCACGAACACCCCGGTCACGCCCAGCCCGGGGCCAACGAAGACCTGCGTGCCGCGCACCGTGATCAGGCCGAACGAGCCGCGTATATTGACGGGCTGATCCGGTTTACCGGGTTCCTTGTCCAACAGCAGCGGCCCGGCATCCAGCGTGATCTCCCCGCCGGCGTCGACCAGGAACCGGTCAATGCGGATGCGCGCCAGTTCGCCCATGCGCAGCGCGGTGGTGGCGCCAAGCTTCATCGCCGCGCGGGCGCCGCCACCGGTCGCGACCGTTTCGCCGATAAACACCTGATCGGGCGGGGCCAGCGCGACCGCGCGGCCACCGATCATGCCGGTCGCCTGCCCCCGCACCTCTTCGACATGACCGGCGGGATCGCGCGGCCAGGATGGGCGCCCGAACAGGGGCAGCAAGCCAAGCCCCAGCGCCAGAGCGCGACGGGATGGATGGGGATACATCATGCGCTTCCCTCCTCGGCCGCATCCTCGAGGGCACCGGGATCGCGCACCAAAATGGCCGTCCCGTCCATCCGGATCACGCCTTTATTCCGCAAAACCCCCAGTTGGCGGCTGGTGTTTTCGCGCGACAGCCCGAAATAGGCGCCGAGGTCGCGCTGACTGACCGGCAGATTGATCAGAATGCCATCTTTGGTTTTCTTGCCGTGCTGATTGGCCAGGCGCAGCAGTCCGCGCGCGGTGCGGCCCGGCATTTCGTTCAGGCTGTCCTCGACCAGCGCCGAGGTCACGCGCAGCTTGGCACAGAGGATCTCGACAATTTCCTTCAGCGCGGCCGGATTGGCGTCCAATGCCGGCATCAGATCGCGGCGGGCGATGACGAAGGTTTCAGCTGCCTCCAGCGTCACGGCGGTGGCGGTGCGTTCCAGGCCGTCGAGCACGGTGATTTCGCCGATAACATCCCCGGCGCCGAGGAAATTCAGGATGGCCTCCCGCCCATCGACGTTTGTGTTGGAGACCTTCACGGTGCCGGAAACGATCAGCATCATGCTGCCGCCCTCATCGCCGCGCAGAAACAGGGTATCGCCTTTGGCGTAGCGGTTGAACCGGCCGCGGCGATGCACATCCTCGAAGACGTCCTCGGGCAATGCACCGAGGAATGTGTTCGTCTGCAACATTGTTTTCACATCGGCGGGATTCATGGCCTGGCACTCGCCCCGGTTTGTCCCGGCCTCGCCGGGACGCAGGTGTTTGGGATCAGGTTAATCCGAACCCGGGCCGAGGAGCAACCCGGGAGCGGACCGCCGCACGGGCGATCGCATCTGGCGAATTTTCATTCATCTGCAATGAGCCGCTGGCCAACAATCCCGTCATCTCCAGGCTTGTCCCCATGGGCGCCAACATAGGTGGCGACGGCCTCTCTTCCGCGTCATCCCCGGGCTTGTCCCGGGGACCAATCGCGCTACTAGCGGAAACCATGGTCCCCGGGACAAGCCCGGGGATGACGGTTTTTGCCGCCATCGACGGTTTTGCC
>CAIUPC010000871.1 GCA_903900905.1 uncultured Acetobacteraceae bacterium | reverse complement strand
GTCATTCATTTTACCGGTTGGTATTATACCAGTCCTCCTTGACGTTGACGTACCGGCCGCTCCCTACCGTCATGGCGGGCGCAGGCCCGCCACCCACGACTTTGCAGATCAGAGCAACAAAGTCGTGGGTGGTCCGCCTGCGCGGACCATGACGGTGTTATTGACCCACGTACGTCAATCATTATGCGGACTGGTATTAGACAGAGGACAGGCCTGGGTGCCGACCTCCGTCGGCATGACGGGGGTACCGGGACCGATATGTCAGCGGTCGAGCTGGCTGGAATGATACCAACGGCCCGTGATTTTGACCGATGGGTCCTCCCACTCCCCTTGCGGAAGGGGGTGGGGGGAGGGGTGACAAGGCATAATTTCCGGGGAAATACCCCTCCCCCCAGCCCCCTCCCTCAAGGGGAGGGGGAGAGTCAGTAATTCAGGCGCATGGAATTGCACCAATGGAACGGTGGCGGCCGTTTGCATCCAATCTTGCGCATACAACACGCCGTTTCCACGCGCACAAAACCCGCCCCGCCTTCCTCACCCCAAAGCGTCGGCCAGCATCTGCATCGCCCGCAGCGCGAACGCCCGCATATTGCCGATACGATCCGGGCTGCCCGTCTCCAGCGTCATCGCCTCGGTCCCATTCGGCCCGCTGATCGCAATGCAGGTGTGCCCCGCCTTATCACCGTAACGATTGCCCGTCGGCCCCGTCGCGCCGGTCTCCCCCAGGCCCCAGCTCGCTTCCAACCGACCCTTCACGGTCTCCGCCAGCAGGGACGCATAAGCCTCGGTCGAGGCCCGTTCAATCGGCGCCGGCAACGGATTCGGGATCTCCAGGAACCCCGACCGTGCATAGGCCGTGTAGATCACGCTGCCCCCGCGGAAATAGGCGGAGGCCCCGCCCACCGACAGCAACGCCGCCGAGATCAACCCGCCCGTGGAAGATTCCGCGATCGCGATCGTTTCACCGCGTTCCTTCAGGCGGGCGCCGATTTTCTCGGCGAGTGGCAACAGGTCCTGCATGGTTCAAACTCCCTTTTCGATGATGCTGTCGATGACACGCTGGGTCGCCAGCGCTTCCTCCCCGGTGATCGCCGGATCGCGACCGGTCGCGATGGCGTCGAGCCAGTCCGCGATCACCGCCTTGTGCGGCAAATGCGAAAATCCCATGACGGTGGAACCGCTGCCGGAGCCGCCGTCGTCCAAAACCTCCTCCGACGTGCCATCCAGATACGACACGCGCAGATTGCTGCCGTCCATCCGGGCCGTGCCCTTGGAGCCGATGATCTGGATTTGCTCCGGGCTGCCGGGAAAGGCCGCGACCGTGGCGATCAAGGTCCCCGGCGCACCATTGGCCAGACGCAGCAGGGCGGCGGCGTAATCCTCGGTCTCCATGCGGTGTAGATCGGTGGTCCGCACCTGGGCGGCTTCGACCGATTGGATGCCCACGAAGGACCGGAACAGATCCAGCGCATGGATCGCCTGCGTCATCAACACCCCGCCGCCATCGCGGCTTTTCACGCCGCGGCCAGGCTCGTTGTAATACGACTGCGGGCGCCACCAGGGCACGATGACGGAGGCCGCCTGCACCGTGCCGAGCAAGCCCTCCTCCAGCAGCGCCTTCAGCCGCAGGCTGGCCGGGCGGAAGCGCAATTGCAGCATGATCGCCAGGCGCCGGTTGGCGGCGCGGCCAGCGGCGACCAGGCGGGCGCCGCGTTCGGCGGTGACCTCTAACGGTTTCTCGCACAGAACGTGCTTGCCGGCGGCGAAGGCGGCCTCGGCGATGTCCAGATGCGTATTGGCCGGCGTCAGCACCATCATCGCATCGACCGCGGGATCATTGATCGCGGCCCGGATGTCGTTGGTGACGGGGAAGCCATAGGCCGCCGCCGCCGCACGGGTGCGCCCCGGGTCGCGCGCCGCGGCCCAGACGACGCGGGAACGATCGGTCAGTTCCAGCAAAGCCTTGGCATGCGGCGACACCGCGGCGCCGAGGCCGATGATGGCGATGCCGATGGGCGCCGTCCCCCGGTCATCCCCGGTTCTGCCCCGAGGGGCGGCACTACCGTGCGGGTTGGCCGCAAAACCCGTCATCCCCGGGCTTGTCCCGGGGACCAAGGTTTCTACCGGTGCCGCGATTGGTCCCCGGGACAAGCCCGGGGATGACGGTGGGGGTGCGGCCGGCGGATCGCGATCCGTCATGGCCGCACCGCCGCCACGAAGCGGGACGCCTTCGCCTGTGCCTCCAACGCCAGCCGGCAGACCGTAAACACATGCCCCTGCGGCACCGCCCGCGCCTGACCGGCCGCGATATCGGCCAGGAAATCGGCGAAATAGGTCACCGTCACATCCTCACACGCGATGTGCCGCGTCGCGGCGCCGTCCACCAGGAACACATGATCCCCGCCCTCCCGACCGGCGATATCGACGTTCTTACGGACCTCGATCGTCCCCTGCGTGCCCAGCACGATCAACCGCCCATCGCCCCATGTCGGCAACCCGTCGGCCGTAAACCAATCGATCCGCGCATAGCCCCGGACCGATGGAGTCTGAAACGTGATCTCCGCGAAGTCCTCGAATCCCGGCGGCTCGGTCCCGAAACAGCCGATGGTCGAGGACACGATTTCCGCATCCTCCGCGCCGGAGAAAGCCAGAAACTGGTCGATCTGGTGGCAGCCGATATCGTTGATAATGCCGCCGTAGGATGGCTTGTCGAAGAACCAGCTCGGCCGCAACGCCCGGTTCAGCCGATGCGGGCCAAGGCCTACGGTCTGCACCACCTGCCCGATCGCGCCGTCGCGCACCAGTTGGAACGCCTTCGCCGCGGAGGGCTTGATGAACCGCTCGGAAAAGCACACCGACCAGATGCGGCCGGTTTCCGCCACCGCCGCCTGCACCTCGGCGAGTTGCTCTGCCGTCGTGACACCCGGCTTGTCGGCCATCACATCCTTGCCGCGGCGCATCGCCGCCACCGCCAGCGCCGCCCGATCGGAGGGCCTGGCCGAAATCACCACGAAATCGATCGAGGGATCGTCCAGCAGCCGATCGCGTTCAACCGCTGGCACATGCGGGAACCGTTTCTGGAACCCGGCGAGCACGCGCGGGTCAGTCGTGTCCGGATTGTAGCCCACGCACGCGGCCCCGGCGGCCAGCAGGCCCTCGGTCAGGTCGTAGATGTGCCGGTGATCCAACCCGATCGCCGCGAAGCGCGCCATGTGCGGTTCCCCCTTGGCCATAACGCTCGCACCATCTCGCCTGGCTCGCAACCACGACCGGCGGGCCGATTTCCCCTCCGCCTTTGCGGCGCGGATCGCGACCATCCCCGCACACCACCGATCAGCTCGATACCGGAACTTGCCCGCAAGGTCTCCCAGTCCGGCGCAGGCGCCACAGAGCGAGACAATCGTCTCGCCAGTTGGGACATCATCCGCGTTCATTTGCGTTCATCCGCGGTTTTCCCGCTTGCGATGCCCGATACTGATCCTCCCCCGAGGGGGACCGAGCGAATTTGAAACCGCGGATGTTTGCGTGGATATCCCGGATCGTGCCCCGGTCTTTGGGCAAAGCGGCCGTCTGGCCGCATGGACACCGAGGGGCGGGAAATTGGACCGTGGACAACACCAGACACCAGACCGCGCTTCGCGGTTGGCGCGGGCTTGGCGTTTGCCTAGGAAGAGGTCATGCATACCTCCCTGCCTGGACTTCACCTCATCGGCCGCCAGGCCTCCCGCGGCATCAAACATGAACCACCCCGGCGGCTGACCCTGCGTTCATGCCCCGCAATCGACCTCTCAACGGCGCGCCGGGGTGCGGCATGGCCGACAGCGATCACCATAAGGGCATGCGACGTGACGACGTCCACGCACTTTGCCGGCGGTAAAAGCTCATGCAACGTGAGAACAGCGCGAGCAGGCACCGCTGCCGTCCACCCAAGCGGGCCGATCGCGACAGGGCATAGGTGGGAATTCCGCGAGAACCCCGTGCGCCGTGAAAAACGCAGCAGCGCCCTCCTGGTTACCGGATGCGAGGCCCCCGGCCGCCTCCCCTCACCCGGCAGCGTGAGAACCCCATGCAACGTGAGAACGCGCCAGCCGGCCCCCACGCTCTCCAACCAGGCGGGCCGATCGCGCAGGGGCACGCGGGAGAACCCCTTGCGCCGTGAGAAACGCAGCGGTGCCAGCCAGGCCGCCCGATGTCAGGATCCCGGCCGCATCTCCACCTTCGTCAACGTGAGAACCTCATGCACCGTGAGAAGGCGCCAGCCGGCATCCGCTATGTCCCACCCAGCCGGCCGATCACGCACGGGCAAGCGTTGGAATCTCGTGAAAACCCCTTGCGCCGTGAGAACAGCGGCCCAGCCTGCCGGCCCCGCCTTCGCGTCCCACCCGCGGCGGAGCGATTTCTCCGCCAGAACCTCATGCACCGTGAGAAACCCAGTCCCGCCATCAGCCATGCCCCAGCCACGGCGAAACCCACCTTGCCCAACAGCCTCCGCCCTATCAGGATGCGCCGCATGAGCGAGACCCTGTTGGACGTCAAAGGAATGGCCTGCCCCCTGCCGGTGCTGCGCGCGAATCGCAGCCTGCGCTCCATGGCGCCAGGCGATCGGCTGCGCGTGCTGGCCACCGATCGCGCGGCCGTCGCGGATTTCCGGGCCTATTGCCGGGAAACCGGCCACGACCTGCTGGCCTGCGGCGAGGAAGCCGGCGTATTCAGCTTCGTCATCCGATGTCGCGCCGAAGCGCGCGGAAGTGATCAGGCGGAAGCACGCGCACCAGATGGCGCGGCAGTGCGCGATCCGAAGGACTGAGCCAGTGACCACCGCCCTCATCACCCACGCCGCGTGCCTCGATCACGACATGGGCCCCTACCACCCGGAATGCCCGGACCGCCTGCGAGTCGTGCTCACGGCGCTGGAGGCGGAGGAATTCGCCCCCCTTCTGCGCGAACAGGCACCGGAAGCCACGATCGAGCAACTCACCCGCGTGCATCCACTCAACTACGTCGAAGGCATCCTCGCGATCCGCCCGGACCTGGGTGAGTTGGTGCCGCTGGACGGCGATACCTCGATGGGCGAAGGCAGCGCCGAGGCCGCCTTGCGCGCCGCCGGCGGCGCGATCATGGCCGTTGATGCGGTGATGGAGGGCTGGGCCCGCACCGCCTTCGCCGCCGTGCGCCCGCCCGGGCACCATGCCGAACCAGAACGCCCGATGGGCTTCTGCTTCTTCAGCAACGCCGCCGTCGCCGCCATGCATGCCCGCGCCCGCTGGGGTCTGCAACGCGTCGCGGTGGTGGATTTCGACGTGCATCATGGCAATGGCACCCAGGCGGTGTTCGAGTCCGATCCGGGGCTGTTCTACGCCTCGTCGCACCAGCACCCCTGCTATCCCGGCACTGGCCGCGCGTCGGAGCATGGGGTCGCCCATAACATCGTCAACACGCCGCTGCGGGCCGGTGATGGCAGCGCCGCCTTCCGCGCCGCCTGGGGGGATATCATCATCCCCGCTTTGGATGCCTTCGCGCCGGAACTGCTGATCATCTCCGCCGGCTTCGACGCCCATCGCGACGACCCGCTGGCGCAGCTCCGGGTCGAGACGGCAGACTACGCCTGGCTGACGGACCGCCTGATGGACGTCGCGGATCGCCATTGCGGCGGCCGGGTGGCGTCGTTGCTGGAAGGCGGCTACGACCTGAACGCGCTCGCGGCCTCCGCCGCCGTGCATGTGCGCGCCCTGATGCGGGCCTGAGGATATATTATGTCTGATACGAAACGGGATGTCAGCGCCCTGTCGTTCGAAGAGGCCCTGGCCGAACTCGAACAGATCGTGCGCGGCCTGGAAAACGGCCAGCAGAAGCTGGAAGACGCCATCAACGCCTATGAGCGCGGCGCCGCCCTGCGCCGGCATTGCGAGACCAAGCTGACCGAGGCCGAGGCCCGTGTCGCCGCCATCGTGCAAAACGCTGACGGGTCCTTGTCGACGCGGCCGCTGGAGTGACAGCGGGTCAAACCCGATGAAGCTGCGTGTCGATCAGTTGCTCGTGGATCGCGGCCTGGTGGAGTCCCGGGCCCGGGCGCAGGCCCTGATCCTCGCCGGCAAAATCTATAGCGGCGACCGCCGGGTCGAGAAGCCGGGCACGGCCATGGCGGATGATGTGCCGTTGACCGTGAAGGGTCAGGACCATCCCTGGGTCTCCCGCGGCGGGCTGAAACTTGATCACGGATTGAAACATTTTGGCTTTTCGGCGCAGGGGCGGATCTGCCTCGATGTCGGCGCCTCGACCGGGGGCTTCACCGATGTGCTGCTGACGGCCGGGGCGGCCAAGGTGCATGCGGTGGATGTCGGGCATGGGCAACTGGCCTGGAAGCTGCGCACCGATCCGCGCGTGGTGGTTTACGAGAAAACCAACGCCCGCCATCTGACCGCCGAGACCGTCCCAGACCCGATTGGGGCGCTGGTCTGCGACGCCAGCTTCATTGGCCTGGCGACCCTGCTGCCGGCGCCGCTGGTGCTCTGCGCACCCGGCGCCTGGGCGATCGCCCTGATCAAACCACAGTTCGAGGCGGGCCCTGGCGCTGTCGGGGCCAAAGGCGTGGTGCGCGATCCCGCTGTGCATGCGGAGGTATGTGAGCGTGTCCAGCTCTGGTGGTCCAGGCTCCCGGATTGGCGGGTTCTGGGGATCGTGGAAAGCCCCATTACCGGGCCGGAGGGGAATAAAGAGTTCCTGATTGGTGCGGAAAAGAATTGACGGATCCGCGTTCGGCGACCTCCGCCAGCATGTCCCAGATGCGGGCGGGTTGCATCGGCACGGTCGGGTCATTCAGCAGGCGGTCGAGTTCGTCGAGCTTCCGGTTGTATTCTGTGTCGGTCATCGTGCGATCCAACGGTTGGGGCCTGACGCGGATAAGAGGCGGCATCTGTGGCGATGATGCGGCGGGACTATGGTCTTGTTGGGTGAAAACGCTGTGATCCGTGTCACTCCGGACATCACGCTTGCGCGATCCCGATGGCGGTCAAACCAGGAGCCCGGTGCCGCGGGTGAACAACGACAGCGTGGCCGTTCCGCTGGCGGCCTGGGCCTGTTTCGCGGCGTGCAGCAGGTACTGATCCGTCAGCCCTTGCACGAAGGCGGGCTTCTGGAAGTCCGCGATCCTGACCCGGGCGGCGACCGCCGCCTCCTGCGTGGGCAGGGTTTGGAAGGCGATCTGTTGCGGGATGCCCAGTGCCGTCAGCACGACCGCGCGGTTGGTTTGATCGCCCAATATGTCGTCGACCTTGGCGATCTGCTTCGCCTGGCCCATGAAGGTCAGGGCGTTGGCGAGGCCCGGCGTCGCGGCGTCCAGCGACTGGCGCCACAGCACCTCCGCATAGGCATCGCCGAGGGCGCCCCTGACCTGGGGTTTGGCCAGGCCGGTCAGCCCGTTTTTGGCAAAATTATAGGTCCTGGCGGCGCTCAGCAAGGCGCTGTCACCCAGCTGGTTAACCAGCGATTTCGGGTCCGAGGGGTCCGACAGCAGCGCCTTGCGCGCCAAAGCCGGCGTCGTGATGTAGCGCGACAGGTTGTTGGCGGTCAGCAGCACCTTCATCACATTGGGGTCGCTCAGTGCCCCCTGAATGCTGGTGGCCCGCCCGATCCCTTTCTGAAACAAAGCGATGTCGCGCGCCACCTCCGGCAGCTTCGCTTCTTTCGCCACAGCACCGGCCTGGTTCGCCTGCGCCAGCTTCAGGTCGGTGATCGGATTGCCGGTCGTCACCGCTGTGGAGGCTGGTGCCGGGTTGTACAGCGCCCCCAAAATCGCGGCGGCGGTATTGGCGGTGCCACCGCCGGAAAACAGCAACTCGTAATTCACGTGGGCCTCCCAGGAGCAGGTCGGAGGCATGATAGGCATGGCAAAGTTAACCAAAGGTTAAGCCGGGCCAAGGAAAATAAAAAATCATCGGTTCACCCGGTACAGCGGCACCGAGGCCAGCAATGCCCTCTCCGCGCCGCGGAAATCGTTCACGACCTTGGGCGTTGTGTCGAACACCATGGTCGCCCGCTCGCTGGCTTTGAACGCCGGCCATTGCGGCAGCTTGCCGCCATTGGGGTTGCCGGTGCGGGCGAAGGCCAGCCAGGCGGTGCTCATGGTATCGGCCATGGTCTGGGCATCCGCGTTGGTCCCGACCATGGCGGCGGATTTGGCGACGTTGTCGAACACGAAGGCCAGCTCGACCGAATGGGGGGAGCCCCATTTGCCGCCCTCGACCGGGGTCGCCCAATCGACCTCATACAGCCAGACCGGGCCGGCGTTCTGCGCCGCCTTGCGCTCCGCCTGCAGCCAGGCCTGCTGGCGCACCCTCCGATCGGTGGTGATGGCGAAGAAGAGGTCGGATGGGGTGGCGGTGGGTTGCAGCTTGCGGAAGCCGGTGATGACGCGGTCAACCTCCCGCTCGGGCACCCAGGGCACCAGCTTGCGGCGCAGCCCGGCCTCATCCAGGTCGAACACCGAGGGATCGCCCGCCCCAATCAGCGCGGTGGTTTCGGTGCGCGTGGTCCCGATCATCATCGGGATGGCGGCGGACACGGCGGGGCCCTCGGTGAGCCAGGGGTGTTTGGGCAGGATGCGCTGGTCGGTCACCGGGCTGAAATTGGGCCGCGTGGCGCCGGGCGCGGTGCTGATCTTGGTGAGGGCCGCGAGGATCTGCTCCATCGGCAGTTTGCGCAGATGGGTCAGGTCGTTGGATTTCAGGCCCAGCGCGGTCATCAGGGTCACCGCGTGGCGGGTGGCTTCGTCGGGGGTCAGCCCCTCCAGATGCGAGCCGCTTTGCACGATGGCGCGGTGGAACAGGCCGCGGGCCTGTGGCATGGCCATGATGGTGCTGACCTTGGCGCCGCCGCCGGACTGGCCGAAGATCGTTACATTGGCGGGATCGCCGCCAAATTCCGCGATATTGTCATGCACCCACCGCAACGACGCGACGAGGTCGAGCATGCCGGCATTGCCGGACTCGGAAAACTCCGCCCCGCCGAGATGGCCGAGATAGAGGTGCCCGAACACGTTCAGCCGGTGGTTGACCGTCACCACCACCACGTCCCCGGCGCGGCACAGCCTGGTGCCGTCGAACACGTTGCGGGAGCCGGACAACGACGTGAACCCGCCGCCATGGAACCAGACCATGACCGGGCGCTTACGCCGATCGCGCAGGCCCGGAGTCCAGACATTGAGGACGAGGCAGTCCTCGCTCATGTCTTTGTCATAGGTCCAGGACGCCGTGATGCTCGCCCGGTCCCGGCCCAGTTGCGGCGCCATGGGGCCGAAAGCCAGCGCGTCCCGCACCCCGGTCCAGGGCTTGGGCGGGGCCGGGGCGCGGAAGCGGTTCAAGCCGTCGGTGGGGGCGCCGTAGGGGATGCCCTTGAAGACGCGGATCCCCTCGGCGATGACGCCGCGCACCTTTCCTCGGTGCGTTTCCGCAACAACACTGGTGTTCTGCTGCGCCTTGCCGGGCGCGGCGAGGGCCGTGCCGGGCAACGCCATGGCTGCGCCGCCGATAAGCCCCCGCCGGTTCAGCATGGCGCTAGCCGCGGCCGATCCAGGGCATTTTGGTGGCCATGATGGTAACGAACTGGATGTTGGATTCCAGCGGCAGGTTGGCCATGAACGCCACCTGCTGGCCGACATGGGTCACGTCCATGCGGGGTTCAACCGCCATGCCGCCATAGGGCTGCAACTGCCCGTTGGTGGATTTCGCCGTCATCGGGGTCGCCGCGTTGCCGATATCGATCTGGCTGGAGGCGATGTCGAACTGCCGGCCATCGAGCGCGATCGACTTGGTCAGCCCGGTCACCGCATGCTTGGTGGTGGTATAGGCCGACGAGCCCGGGCGCGGGTTATGCGCGGAGATCGAGCCATTGTTGATGATGCGCCCGCCCTGCGGGGTCTGGTCGCGCATGGCGCGGAAGGCGGCATTGGCGCAGAGGAACATGCCGTTCAGGTTGACGTCGACGACGCTCTTCCAGGCCTCCCAGGTCATGTCGCCGAAATTGGTCGTCGGCACGTTGCCGCCGGCATTGTTGAACAGCATGTCGAGGCGGCCGAATTTGGCCTTGACCGCGGCGAAGGCGGCTTCGACCTGCTCGGGGCTGCTGACGTCGGTCGGCAGGATCAGGCTCTGGCCACCGGTGGCGAGGCCGGCGGTTTCCTCCAGCGCGTCCTTGCGGCGGCCGACGAGGGCCACGGACCAGCCGCTGGCCAGCAGTTGAAGCGCCGAGGCGCGGCCGATGCCGCTGCCGGCGCCGGTGATGACGGCTACACGGTTCGTCATGATGGTATCCTCCCTGGAAGGCGTTGAGGCCCCCATTGTGGACCGTGGCAGCGGGCGGGCCAAGATGGGGGTTGGTGGGCTCACGGTGCATGGGGTTCTTGTCGCGTGAGGAGGCCTCGGCGCGGGAGGTCCTCACGGCGCATGCGGTCTTGCCGGCGTGCGGCTGTTTCGGGCCTTCGCGGGCGGAAACGAATATGCGTGATCCTGCCTCAATCGTCATGCCCCGGCTTGTCCCTACCGCGTTCACACATCGCGGAAACGAAATTTTGGCAGGTGGGGACAACGGTATTTTCTCCCCGTCATGGCCCGGCTTGTCCGGGCCAACCCCGCCCGCACCGTGCCGCGATAGGTGGCCCGGACACGCCGGGCCTTGACGATATAGAGCAGCACGCACGAAAATCGTTTCCGCGATCTGTGAATCCGGTAGGGGTGACCCGGACCCATGACCGGCGTAGCTCCGTGGCGCGGGGGTGAATCCTGTCGCGGTCTGTCCACCGGATCGGCGGCGCGAAGGAGGCGCTCACGGTGCAAGGGGTTCTGGCGATGAAGTGTCGCTGTCATGGCCGGGATGGGCAGGCCGGGTTCGGCGGCGGGCGGGGCCTGGTATGGAATTCTCACGGCGCATGGGGTTCCCGTTGGCGGCTGGTGCGGCGGATAGGGCGTCAAAGATTCACCACGGAGCCACCGGGTCACAGAGGGTGCGTCCGGGGTCAGTGGGGTGAGCGCGGCAGTGATCCCGGTGGCTCCGTGGCTCCGCGGTGAATCCTGTCGCGGCCTGTCCGCCGGTTCGGCGGCGCGAGGGCGGCGCTCACGGTGCATGGGGTTCTTGCGATGAAACATCGCTGTCGCGGCCGGGATGGGCAGGACTGGTTTCGCGGCGGGCGCGGCCTGATGCGGGGTGCTCACGGCGCATGGGGTTCTGCTGACAAGGCGCGTGTGTTCGGCGGTTTGCTGCTGACGGCGCGCGCCGGGGGACCGGGGGGAGCTGGGTGCTCGGTCGCGATCTGGCAGGCGGGGCGGATGGCAGGGATTCATGCTTCGTTCATGGCATGCGGCCGAGACCGCGCCAACCGTATTTGGGGGCGGGACAGGCTGCGCCAGGCCATTGCGCGGGGGCCGCCTCGCCAAAGCGAGAACCGCCAGTTGTATCGCATTTGGCCGCGATGCCTTTGGCTGGACGGGCTTGCGCTTCAAAAAGCGTCATCCCCGGGCCTGTCCCGGGGACCAATCGCGGCACAAGCGGAAACCTTGGTCCCCGGAACAAGTCCGGGGATGACGCGGAGGGTTCGACTGTGACGCACGTCGATCCAAATGCGATCACCCTGCGGGAACCGCCGGTTGTGGTGGCCCGGGGTTGGAAGTGTGTGCTAGGCTTGGCACAGGAGGTCCCCATGCTGGCGATCCAACTCCCTGACGATATCGAACAGCGCCTCGACGCGCTGGTGCTGGCGACCGGGCGCAGCAAGGAGGCGACGTTGGTGGAGGCGATCGCCGAATACCTCGACGATCTGGAGGATCTGGCGGTCGCGGAACACCGGCTGGCCGATATCCGCGCCGGACGCGCCGGCACGACCAGCCTGGCCGACCTGGGGCGTGAGCTTGGTCTGGCGGATTGAGGTTTCCGACGACGCCAGCAAGGAATTGCGCGCGCTCGACCCGCCGGTCGCCCGACGGATCTACGCCTTTCTGACGGAGCGACTGGCGCCCCTCGATGACCCGCGCAGCCTTGGCGAGGCGTTGAAGGGTTCCCGACTGGGCCAGTTTTGGAAATATCGCGTGGGTGATTGGCGGATCATCGCGACCATCGAGGACGACGTGATGCGCGTGCTGGTGCTGCGGG
>CAIUPC010000870.1 GCA_903900905.1 uncultured Acetobacteraceae bacterium | reverse complement strand
CGAAGTGACTCCCCCTCCCCTCGCGGGAGGGGGGTGGGGGGAGGGGGTGGTGCCAGGAACCCCGTATCGGTCGTGCCGCATCTGCCCCTCCCCCCAGCCCCCTCCCTCAGGGGGAGGGGAGTTTGTGGTGATTTACTCCCCCACCTCGATCACCGCGTCTACCGCGAATGCCCCTTCCCCTTCTGGCATCGCGAAGACCGGGTTGAGGTCGATGGACTGCAAGCGCTGGCCCGCCGCGACGGCGAAGGCGGACAGGCGGGACAGGGTGTCCGCCAGGGCCTTCACATCCGCCTTCTTGCGGCCACGCGCGCCGAGCAGCAGCGGGGCGCCTTTGATGGAGCGGATCATGTCCTCCGCGACATCCGGGCCGAAGGGGCAGCGGTGGAAGACCACGTCCTTGAGGATTTCCACGAAGATGCCGCCCAGCCCGAACATCGCCATCGGGCCGAAGACCGGGTCGCGATGGATGCCCAGGATGCATTCGACACCGCCCTTCAGCTGTTTCGCGACCAGTACGCCCTCGATCCGGGCGGTGGGCGCGGCGGCCTTGGCGCGGGCGATCAGGGTGTCGAAGCCCGCGCTGACCGCGTCGGCGTCCGACACATCGAGCAGCACGCCGCCGATTTCGGATTTGTGCAGGATGTCCGGCGACAGGATCTTCATCACCACCGGGAAGCCGAATTTCTCCGCCGCTGCGACGGCGCTGGCGGCGTCCACGCATTCCGCTTCGGGCGCCGACTGGATGCCGGCGGTGGCGAGCAGGCGCTTGGCCTCGGCTTCCGTCGGCGTCACGGCCGGGAGTGTGACGGCGGGTACGGCCGGGGCGGGCTGGCCGGCGGGCTTGGCGAAGGCTTCACCGAAGCGGCCCATGGCGTCGATGGCGAGAACAGCGCGGGTCGGATCTTCATGCACCACCCAGCCATCGGCTTCCAGCTCGTCGCGGCCTTCCGGCGGCACGATCACCGACAGGGCATAGAGGCGGTCAGGGTTTTCGTCCTTCACCAGGTTCAGCTGCTCCCGGATGGCGGGCCAGCGGCGGGACGAGGCGGTCATGCTGAAGAAGCCCAGCACGGCGGAATAGCCGCCGTCGCGGACCATGGACTCCGTGAAGGTCTTCACCAGGGAGATATCGTTGGTCACCTGCGCGGTGGCATCGACCGGGTTGCGCGGGGCGCAGAACGGCACCAGCTCCCGCAGGCGCTTCTGCGCGTCCATCGGCATTTCCGGCATCGACAGGCCAATGCTCTCAGCGGTGTCGCTGATCAGCACGCCGGCGCCGCCGGAGACCGTGATGACGCCCAGGGTGTTGTTGACCGGATAGATCTTGCGGGTCGCGGTATGGGCGATGTCCAGCATTTCCTCGGAATTGCGGGCGCGGTAGACGCCGAACTCCTTCATGATGGCCTCGGTGACCGCGTCGTCGCCGGCGATGGAGGAGGTATGCGACTTGGCCGCCTTGGCGCCGAGTTCCGACCGGCCGACCTTCTGCATCACCACCGGCTTCCGGGCGGCGCGCGCGACTTCGAGGGCGGCGATCAGGCCCGGGGCTTCGCGGATGCCCTCGGCATAGACCGCGATCACATCCACTTCGGGGTTTTCGGCGAGCCAGCCAATGCACTCACCCACGGTCACATCGCCTTCGTTGCCGGTCATGACGCAGAGCGAGGCGCCGATGCCGCGGTTGCGGGCGAGTGTGTAAAGATGGGTGCCATAGGCGCCGGACTGGGAGGCGATGCCGATGCGCCCCGGCACCGGCCAGCCGCTGTCGAAGGACGAGGAGAAGGTCGCGTAATACGACCGCCGTGCATCGAACACGCCGAGGCAGTTCGGGCCGAGGATGCGCATGCCGTAGGACCGCGCGGTGGCGACCATCTTGTCCTGCGCGACGGCGCCGGCCTCATCCATTTCGGCGAAGCCGGCGGTGAACATGACGACGGCTTTGACGCCCTTCTTGGCCAGATCCTCGATCGCGGCGGCGGCGACTTCGGAGGCGACGGCGACGATGGCGACGTCGGGTACTTCCGGCACATCCATGATCGACGCATAGGCTTTCAGGCCCTGGATTTCCGCGCGGTTCGGGTTGATCGGATACAGCCCGCCCTGGAACCCCTGCGACTTCATATAAGCGATCGGCCGCCCGCTGATGCGGGTGGGATCGGAGGAGGCGCCGAGCACGGCGACGGAGCGGGGGGCAAGCAGCGGCGTGAGGCCGGAGAACCGCGTGGACATGGCTTCTGACATTTCCCTTGTTTGCGACTGGCGTTCGACGCCGATCTTTTATGGCTGGGGAGTGTGACGGGGGTTTGCGGGTTCGGCAAGCTTTGGTCAGGGTGGGTTTGGTGGTTGCGCGGCGGCTTATTTCAGGGCCGCCGCGTAAGCCGCGACCGTGGGGCCGAAGCCGCGCTCCAGCGCGTCGGCGGTGAGTTCATGGCCGATAGAGGCTTCGGCCAGAAAAGGCACCGCTTCCATCAAGGGCGGAATGTTGCGCAGGTTCAGATCGTGGCCGGCATTGACCACCAGGCCCGCATCCGCCGCCGCGCGGGCGGTTGCCGCGATGGCGGCCAGCAGCGGCTTATGCTCGTTCTGATGAAACGCGGCGGCGTAGGCGCCGGTGTAGATCTCGATGCCATCGGCGCCGGACTCGATGACCCGCGGGATGACCGAGGGATCGGGATCGGTGAACAAAATGACCCGGCAGCCCAGCGCTTTGATGGCCGCGATGGCGGGGGCCGCGATGGCCATTTGGGCCGGGTCGAGCTTCCAGCCTTCTTCCGAGGTGAAGGCCCCCGGCGCGTCCGGCACCAGGGTGCATTGCTCCGGCAGGGACTCCCGCAGGATGTCCATCAGGCGTTCGTCGGGGTAGCCCTCGATGTTGAATTCCATCGCCGGGCGGACCGGGCGCATCAATTCGCCCAGTGCTGGTACGTCGCTGGCGCGGATGTGGCGCTCATCCGGACGGGGATGCACGGTCAGTCCTTGCGCGCCGGATGCGAGGGCGATCCGGGCGAAATGCAGGACATCGGGGACGCCGGTGTGGCGCGAATTGCGCAGCAGGGCGATTTTATTGAGGTTCACGGATAAGCGGGCCATGCGGGCATCCTAAGCAAGATCGGGCGGGTCACCAATGGTTCGGTCAGGTCATCCCGCAGCGACCCCCGTCGCGCAATCCCGGTTCCTTGTCCATGAGCTTCGCAGCGTCTCTGCGTCTCTGTGTCTCGGCGTTGGAAAGACGGAGGCGTGGCCAGACACCACCGGTCGGGGGAGGCGCAACGACGCGGAGACATAACCCAATCGGCAGGGGTATCGCATATGGCAGATTTCCGCCAAAAACCGTCATCCTCGGGCTTGTCCCGAGGATCTCCAGCCGCACGGGCATCAGTAT
>CAIUPC010000869.1 GCA_903900905.1 uncultured Acetobacteraceae bacterium | reverse complement strand
TTCTACAGCGTAAATGACCAGCGATGACGCCGCGGCGAGGCCGATGATCACCTGATCGCGCCAACGGTTTGTCGGAACCAGAAACCCCAGCGAAAGGCAGAAACAAACCGTCACGCCCAACCCCAGTGGCAACGACCATGCGCGGTCGATGGCCAGAAAACGCAGCCGCAACCAGAGCGGCGAGTAGTTCATGGGCCGATCCAGCACGTCGCAGGGATTGGTGACGTAGACGTCGATGCCTTGGTGCCAGCACCGCGCGGTGGTGAGTAAAAATTCAAAGTCGAAAAAAGGGGTTTGAAACGGCCAGTGCATCACGACGGTCATCACCGAGGTGTAAACCGGTAGCGCGAAGGCATAGAGCGCGCTGGCCGCGGCAAGCAGGCACAGGCTGATACCTGGCAACACCATTCGCCCCAACGTGGATGGGCGTTGCCGTGCCTGTTCCACGTGCGGGCTCCAAGGTATCAGTTGATGCCCGCCTGTATCACGGGGTCTCCGGTAAGGCCATTCGTTCCGGATGTTACCTGTTCATCCCCCGCACCGCCTCGACCACCGCCGCCGTGACCTCTTTGGTGGTGGCCTTGCCGCCGAGATCCGGGGACAGGATTCCGGCCGCGCAGACCTGCTCCACCGCCGCCATCAGCAGATCCGCCGCCGGCTTCTCGCCCAGATGCTCCAGCATCATCGCCGCCGTCCAGAAACTGGCGACGGGGTTGGCGATGCCTTTGCCGGTGATGTCGAAAGCGGATCCATGGATGGGTTCGAACATCGAGGGGTTGCGGCGTTCCGGGTCGATATTGCCGGTGGGCGCGATGCCCAAAGACCCCGCCAGCGCGGCGGCCAGATCGGACAGGATGTCGGCATGCAGGTTGGTCGCGACCACGGTGTCGATGGTCTTGGGCCGCAGCACCATGCGCATGGTCATGGCGTCGACCAGCTCCTTATCCCAGGTCACGTCCTTGTAGTCGTGGGACACCAAAGCCGCGATCTCATCCCAGAACACCATGCCGTGCTTCTGGGCATTGGACTTGGTCACCACCGTCAGATGCTTGCGCGGGCGGGAGCGGGCGATGTCGAAGGCGGTGCGCATGATGCGTTCCACCCCGCGGCGGGTGAAGATGGCGACTTCGGTGGCCACTTCCTCCGGCAGGCCGCGATGGGTGCGCCCGCCCTGGCCGGCATATTCGCCCTCGCTGTTCTCGCGCACGATCACCCAGTCCAGGTCGCCGATTCCGACATTGCGCAAGGGCGAGGTCACGCCGGGCAGGATGCGGGTCGGGCGCACGTTGGCATATTGATCCAGCCCCTGGCAGATCTGCAGCCGCAGACCCCAGAGGGAGACATGGTCGGGGATATTGGGATCGCCGACGGCGCCGAAATAGATCGCATCCGCCGTGCGCAGCCAGGCCAGCGCGTCGGCCGGCATGAACTCCCCATGCTTGCGATACCAGTCGGAGCCCCAGTCGTAGTGGTCGATCACCAGCTTGAACCCGCCATCCTTGGCGGCGACGGCTTCGAGCACTTCGAGGCCCGCGCTGATAACCTCCGGTCCGATGCCGTCGGCGGGGACGGAGGCGATGCGATATTGGCGGGTCATGGGCGCGGTCCTTGGCGTGAATGCGATGGGTCTGTCCTAGCGCGCGCCGGGCGTTACTCCAAGGGCGGGTCCACTGGGGCCAGCCGGATGAGGCGCTCGCCAAACGGCTCGACATATCCGACGATCGCGGCGGTCATCCCCGCCGCCAGCAGCGCGGTCAGGCAGGCTTCCGCCCGGTCCGGCGAGACCCCCGCCAGCAAACCGCCGGAGGTCTGCGGGTCAACCAACAACGCGGTGCGCGGCGCGGCATCCCCACCCGGCAGCGCCCGCCAGTTCTCGGGTGCCAGCGTGCTCTCGATCCCCTGCCCCGCCAGTTCCAGGGCGCCGGGCAATACCGGCACCTGCTCCGGCCAGATCACGGCGGACATGCGGGATGCCGTCAGCATCTCCGTCAGATGCCCGGCCAGGCCGAAGCCCGTCACATCCGTGCAGGCGCTCGCCCGGTGCGCCAGGAACAGCCGTGCCGCCGTCGCGTTGGTCACCCGCATCGAGGCAATCGCCGCCTGCAGCCAGGCCGCTTTGACCAGGCCGCGCATATGCCCGGCCAGCACGACGCCGGTGCCGATCGGCTTGGTCAGAATCAGATAATCCCCGGGCCGCAACCCGGATTTCCGCAGCACCTTACCAGGATCCGCCAGGCCCGTGACCGCGAAGCCGAGGGCGGGCTCCGCCGCCTCCGCACTATGGCCACCCACGAGATCGCAGCCATCCGCGTTCAACACCTCGGTCGCGCCCAGCAGCATCGCCGTCAACTCCGCCCGCATCTTGGCTCCGGGACCATAAGGCACCGAGGCGATGGCCAAAGCCGACCAGGGGCGGGCACCCATGGCGTGGATGTCGGAGAGCGCATGCGCCGCCGCCACCTGGCCGAAGACATAGGGGTCATCCAGGAAAGCCCGGAAATGATCGACCGACTGCACCAGCAGTTGCCCGGCCGGAGGACGGGAGACGGCGGCATCGTCGCGCCCACCCAGCCCATCCAGCAAATCGCCGGACGTCCGGCGCGGCAGCGCGTCCAGCGCGGCGGCCAGGACCTCGGCCCCCACCTTCGCCCCGCAGCCGCCGCAGCGCATGGGATCGGATGCATCCGCCGGCATTTTCATCTCGGTGTACATCCGCATCCAGCGGCGATCGATCCAGTCCTTCAGGCGCCAGACCAGCGTGCCCGAAACCGCAAGTCCATTGCGCCAGGCCACCGCCTTGCCGGCGCCGAGGCCGAGGATCGCCAAAGCCTCCCGCTGCGGTTTCCAGGGTTGCAGCGGGTTGCCGCGCGCGGCGCGGCGCAGATTCTCGGCCAGCGGCGCGCCCGCCCGCACCGCCCAAACCCCCGATTTCGGTCGGCCGAGCGCCGCGCAATCGCCGGCGGCGAAGATTTTATCATGGCTGACGCTGCGCAATGTGGCATCGACCGCGATACAGCCCGCCGCATCGCAGGCCAGCCCGGACTCCGCCAGGAACGCCGGCGCCACCACGCCCGTCGCCCAAAGCGCGTCCGCGACATCCAGCGCGGTCCCGTCCGATAACGGCAGAACCCCATCCACACAGGCGCCGGCCGTCACACCCGATACCAGCGCGACCCCGGCATCGATCAGCGCCGCCCGCGCGGCGCGGCGGGCCGAAGGCGGGGCGCCGGCCAGGGGAACGGCCGTCGAGGACACCAGCACCACGCCAGGTGCCCCCTTAAAACGATGCGCCAGAGCCAGCGCCAGCTCGACTCCGCCCGGACCACCGCCAACAACCGCGATACGGGCGTCTGGGGCGGCGGCGGCCTCCAGCCGGTTGAGCTGTTCCAGGAAGCGGCCAATGGGTTTGACGGGAATGCCACCGCCCGCGGGCATCGCGGGGGTGCCGCCGACATCGACCGACAGCAGGTCGAACGGGATGTCCGGGCGCCCGGCGACGCGAATGCTGCGCCCGGCGGGGTCGATCGCGATCGCCTCCCCCAGGATCAGCCGGGCACCGGCCGCGGCGGCAAGCGGGGCGAGGTCGATATGCGCCTGGTCGAAGGTGTAATCGCCCCGGATCAGCCCGGGCAGCATGCCGGAGTAAGGCGTCGCGTTCTCCCGCCCGATCAGTGTCAGCCGCACGCCGGGCTCCGGCTGCATGGCGAAGCGGCGCAACACCTCCACATGCGCATGGCCCGCGCCCAGGAGGAGGATGTCGGTGGTCACGGGGGCGGATGATCGCATGCGCCTATTGTAGCGAGCAGCCGGCGAGTCGCGGCGGACTGGCCCATAAGCCTCAGGGGAGATCGCGGACGATGGCGTTGCCACGGCGCGCGGTCTTCAGACCTCCGGCCATGCCCCCGGCTGGGATTCGGGAGGTCAGAGGGTGCCGCGGCATGGCGAGCGCTCTCATGATCGTCTCAATGCATTGTATTTAGATATTCAGTCCCAAATTCCGCATCATACGTCTCAAAATCAATTCTTTTGGCCGCTTGTGGGCGGGTTGCCAACAAAGCCTGAACCAAGGCTTCGTGCGGTGGGGTGAAGGTTGCGTCTGGAGGCACACCGCCATGCCGGCGGATCAGAGCCGCGCGTTGCGGATAGAGGATCGCGTAGGTTTCAGCAGCGACGAGAGCGGCCCGCCCCGGCGGGACCCGCGCCGGGGCCGCGGCGGGTGCGGGGATGTGTTTGGCCAAAACGGCCTTGGCGGCCGGTGCATTCTTACCGCGCTTCATGCGGAGTTCCTGCAGGCGCAGGAGCGCATTCATCGCATTTTGCGACTGGCGCATCAGACTGGCGGCCTGCGCGGTCAATTTCAGGCGCATCGCCAGATCAGTGTTGGGATGACCGGCCAGACGGAGACGGTCTTCGGCATGGGCGGCGGCGGCGGTGAACCGGGCGGCGAGGTCCGCTTCTTGCACCGTGGCGGGGGCCAGTGACGCGGCAACGGCAAGCGCGGCGTCATCGCGTTCACGCAGGGCCTCGGGCGAATCGTTCGGCGGCGGCGGGAGGCTGGCGACGAGCGTGCGATGTAAATGCTGCTCAATGGCGCTGCCAGAGTGGATGGTGGGGTGCATGGCGGGGTCTTGATCCGAGGTCATGTGGCGGATGTAAGCCCGTTCTTAGTTTGTTCAATAGGCTGTCGCGTCTTTTTTCGCGATCTGGCGCGGCGTATGGCTAACGCAGTCGATCAAGCCACACGGGATCGTCCTGTCTGTCGCGATCCCGCCCCAGGGCAATCGGGTGAAGCCGGCCATGCTCTCCTCACGTCATCCCCGGGCTTGTCCCGGGGATCAATCGCGGCAGACATTCGCGAAATTGTGCGGGTCTTGGTCCC
>CAIUPC010000868.1 GCA_903900905.1 uncultured Acetobacteraceae bacterium | reverse complement strand
GAAACCTTGGTCCCCGGGACAAGCCCGGGGATGACGGTGATTGGGGATGATGACTTTTACCAAATCGACAGGACACTAACCCCCATGGATGGCATGCAAAACGCGCCGTATCGCTTCATCGAGACCCACCCGATCGCCGGCAGCCTCGGCTCGGAGGTCTCCGGCGTGGACCTGTCCCAGGATCTCCCGGACGCGGTCATCGCCGAACTGCGCGCGGCCTTGCTGGCGCATCAGGTGATTTTCTTCCGCGACCAGGACCTGACCCCGCACCAGCAACTGGCCTTCGCCAAACGCTGGGGCGAGATCCATCTGCATCCGTTCATGGCGGGGATGGAAGACTGTCCGGAGGTCCTGGAAATCCGCAAAACCCCCAGCGACAAGCGCAATTTCGGCGGATCCTGGCACACCGACCAGATGTTCTCGCCGCAGCCGGCGATGGGCACGATCCTGTATGCGAAACAGGTGCCCTCCGTCGGTGGGGACACGATGTTCTCCAACCAATATCTCGCTTACGACGCCCTGTCCGATGGCATGAAAGCGATGCTGGCCGGGTTGCGCGGGGTCTGTGTCGGCGACAAAAAGCGCGGTGGCATTCCGCGCATGGCCTTCAACGCCGCGACCATCGCGATGAAAACCATCGAGCCGCCCAAGGATGTGCAGACCACGTCGCTGCATCCGCTGGTGCGCACGCACCCCGAAACGGGCCGCAAATCGCTTTATATCGGCAGCCATGTCCACAACCTCGAAGGCATGACCGAAACCGAGAGCGCGCCACTGATCCAATTCCTGCGCGACCATTCGGCGCGGCCGGAATTTCTGTGCCGCTTCCGTTGGCAGAACGGCTCGATGGCCTTCTGGGACAATCGCTGCACGCAGCATTTCGCCATCAACGACTATCCCGCCGAAACGCGGGTCATGCATCGCGTGACCGTGCGCGGCGATACCCCCTTCTGACCGGAGAGCGACAATGGACCGCAAAATGGTGATGGTGGGCTTCCTGCAAGCCCAGAACTGCACAAACCTCGTGAGCTCCTGGCGCCATCCGGAGTCGCGCAAGGACACCTGGAGCCCGGAATATTACGCCGATCTCGGCCGGGTGCTGGAAGAAGGGAAGTTCCAGGTGGCCTTTTTCGACGACCGCCTGGCGATGCCCGACCGTTACGGCAACGACCATCGCCACACCGTCGAACACGGCATTCGTTGCGTGAAAATGGATCCGATCACCGTGATGATGGTGATGGGCATGGCGACCAAACGCCTCGGCCTCGGATCGACCCGTAGCACGACTTATTACGAGCCCTTCGACGTCGCCCGCACCTTCGCCACCATCGATCTGATGACCAATGGCCGCGCTGCCTGGAACGTTGTCACCTCGATGAACGACGGCGAAGCCCTGAACATGGGCGCGGATGTGCATATGGAGCATGATCGCCGTTACGATCGCGCCGAGGAATTCATGCAGGTGGTCATGGGCCACTGGAAATCATGGGACGACGACGCGATCCTGCAGAACCGTGACACCGGCGTGTTCGCGGACCCCGATAAGGTGCGCCGCATCGACCATAAGGGGGAGTTCTTCAATTCCCGCGGGCCGTTCACCGTACCGCGCTCGAAACAGGGCCATCCCGTGATCATCCAGGCCGGCCAGAGCGGCCCCGGCAAACGTTTCGCCGCCAAATGGGGCGAGCTGCTGTTCGTCGGCAGTCCGGTGACGCTGGAACATGGGCGGGAGAACTACAAGCAGATCAAAGAAGGCGTCGCCGCGCATGGCCGCGATCCCGCGCATTGCGTGATCTGCCCCTCGGCCTACATCGTCTCCGCCGCCACGAAGATGGAGGCTGAAGACAAAATGGCCTTCATCGAAACCCTGGCGACCGATGAGGACGCGCTGTCGCTGCTGTCGGAATCGATGAACTTCGATTTCTCCAAGAAGGCGCTGGACGAACCGTTCACGGATGAGGAACTGGCGGGCATTTCCGGCACCCAGTCGCAGCGCGACCGCACGGTGCAACTATCCGGCAGCAAGAACCCGACCCCGGCCGATTTCATCAAACACACCCGCCGCGCCCGCCCGAACAAGCCGTTTATCGGCGGGCCGAAGGAAGTGGCGGACGGGCTGGAAGAGTGGTTCTCCACCGGCGTCTGCGACGGCTTCGTCGTGGCGGCGACGCATGTGCCCGGCACCTATATGGAATTCGTGAAGCACGTGATCCCGGAACTGCAACGGCGCGGCCTGTATCACAAAGACTACGCCGGCGAGACGCTGCGCGAAAACCTCGGCCTGCCCGTCCCGCGTGTCGGGGGGTGAGGTAACCGACACAACGCTCCCCCTCCCCTGGCGGGAGGGGGTTGGGGGGAGGGGTG
>CAIUPC010000867.1 GCA_903900905.1 uncultured Acetobacteraceae bacterium | reverse complement strand
CACCCCTCCCCCCAGCCCCCTCCCTCAAGGGGAGGGGGAGAATGTTGCAAAGCTACGGTATTTTTGCCTTTCGGCGCGCGCCCCACCCCCGACTTGGCACGAGTCTTGAATATTCCCACTCGATCCGCCGCTCACTCCGATGCGGTGGCCCCGGAGAGGGACCATGCAGGACACGATCAAAAGGGGTACCACGACATGAAACTCATCATGGCCATCATCAAGCCGTTCAAACTCGATGACGTTCGCGAAGCGCTCACGCCGCTGGGCGTGCAGGGTCTGACGGTCACGGAAGTCAAAGGCTTCGGCCGCCAGAAGGGGCAAACGGAAATCTACCGTGGCGCTGAGTACCACGTCAGCTTCCTCCCCAAGATCAAGATCGAAGTCGTCGTCGCCGACGATCTGGCCGATCAGGTCATCGAAGCCATCGCCAAATCTGCCCATACCGGGAAGATCGGCGACGGTAAGGTTTTCGTCCTCGACATCGAGCGCGCCCTGCGGATCCGCACCGGCGAAGCCGATGGCGAAGCGCTGTAAATCAACTAAGAGGGAAACAGGACTATGATGAGACCCCGCCTCAAGAGGGGCTTGGCCGCTTTTGTGCCGATGCTTCTGGCCGCTGCTCCGGCCTTCGCGGAACCGCAGATCGACACTGGTGACCAGGCCTGGATGCTGACGTCCACGGCGCTCGTGCTGCTGATGACGGTTCCCGGCCTGGCGCTGTTCTATGCCGGCATGGTTCGTAAGAAGAATGTGCTCGCCACCATGATGCAGTCGTTCGCGATCACCTGCATCGTGACGCTGGTCTGGGTCGTGGCTGGTTACAGCCTGGCGTTCACCAACGGTAACGCGTTCATCGGTGACTTCTCCCGCGTCATGCTGAAGGGCATCGCGGACGGCATCACCAAGGGCGGCGACGTGCCCTTCCTGCTGGGCGCTGGCAGCCCGGCTGAGGCGCAGCAGACGATCTCTGAGTCGCTGTACATGATGTATCAGATGACCTTCGCGATCATCACGCCGGCCCTGATCTGCGGCGCGTTCGCGGACCGCATGAAGTTCTCCGCGCTGTGCATCTTCACGACCCTGTGGTCGCTGCTGATTTACTCCCCGGTTGCGCATTGGGTCTGGGCGCCGACGGGCTGGGCTTCGGTCGCGGGCGTGCTGGACTTCGCCGGCGGCACGGTTGTGCACATCAACGCGGGTGTTGCTGGTCTGGTTTGCTGCCTGGTTCTTGGCAAGCGGCAGGGCTACGGCACGACCAACATGTCGCCTTACAACCTGACCTATGCGGTTATCGGCGCGTCCTTGCTGTGGGTTGGCTGGTTCGGCTTCAACGCGGGTTCCGCGGTGGGTGCGAACGGCCGCGCCGCCATGGCGATGGCGGTGACACAGATTGCCACGGCGACGGCTGCCCTTGGCTGGTTGTTCGCGGAGTGGGTCACCAAAGGCAAGCCTTCGGTTCTGGGTGCGATCTCCGGCGCGGTTGCCGGGCTGGTGGCGATCACGCCGGCGTCGGGCTTCGTGCTTCCGGGTGCGTCCATCGTGATTGGCCTCGCGGCCGGGGTCATCTGCTTCTGGTCGGCCACGGCGCTGAAGCACATGCTTGGCTACGATGACTCGCTGGATGCGTTCGGTGTGCACGGGATTGGCGGTATCGTCGGCGCGCTGCTGACGGGTGTGTTCGCCTTCGCGCCGCTGTCGGCGACCGATGCGTCGCCGGATGGCACCGCGGGTGGGTTGGCGCAGCTGATCCTGCAGATCAAGGGCGTCGCGGCCACGATCGTCTATAGCGGTGTTGGCACGCTCATCATCCTTTATATCACCAAGGCACTTGTCGGCCTGCGGGTGACGGACGATGAAGAGCGTGAAGGTCTGGACATCTCGCTGCACGGCGAAACCGTCCTTTAATCGGTGCATTGAGGCGAGGCGTCCCGGTGGGGCGCCTCGTTTCAGTGACTGGCCGACGCGGCTTGAGTTTTGTAAACACCCGGCCGTTATAGGCCGTTGCCGTTTCTCATAACCTCCAACCGTCATGTCACATCACGGCATACAGAAGGAAACTGAACCATGAACTTTACCTCCCGAACGCGGCGCGCCCTGCTGCTGGCTGCCACCGTCCTGATCCCCAGCGGCTTCGCGGCGCAGGCCCAGACGGCCGCCCCGGCACCGCCGTCGGCACAGGCGAAATGGTCCGATGCGATCGTGTTTGGCCTGCAGTTCGAAGGCGGCATTATCGGCAACGCCGCGAGCCCCAAGAACGGCATCAATTTCGGGCATTCGTTCACGGACAAGTCGAACGATTTCCAGTTCAATCAGGTCCTGGCGACGATGGCCCGTCCGCTCGACCCGAAAGCCACCGGGTATGACTTCGGCTTCAAGCTGCAGGCGATGGGCGGCACGGACGCGCGCTATACCCGCTGGACCAATTTCGGCCAGGGCCAGTCGGGCACCCGCTTCCAGGGCGATATCATTGAAGCAAACGTGCTGCTGCACACGCCCTGGCTGACCGAGGGCGGTATCGACTTCAAAGCCGGCATGTATTCCACGCCGATGGGTGCGGAGACGATCGATCCGTCGACCAACTCCTTCTACTCGAAGTCGTATATCTTCAATTACGGCCTGCCCTTTAAGCACACCGGCGTACTCGCAACCGCGCATGTGACGCCGATTGTCGACCTGTATGCAGGCGTCGATTCCGGTGTGAACACCCTGCTCGGAAACGGCATAGGCGACAATAACGGCACCGCCGCCATCATGGCGGGTATCGGGCTGAACCTGATGGGCGGCGACCTGACAATTCTGGCGCTAACCCATATCGGGCCGGAAAACCCGAGCAAGGGCCCTGGTGGGGTAGCGGAGGCGAATAAGCACAACCGTGAGTTCGCGGACATCGTGGTGACGTGGAAGGCGACCGGCAGCCTGACAACGATCACGGAATTGAACTTCGTCCACGACGACAACCCCAATATCACCACGTTCGACGGTAGCTCGGCCAAAGGCGCCTCGGCCTGGGGTATCGCGCAGTATCTCGGTTACTCGTTGACGGACGAACTGACGCTGAACGCGCGCGCTGAAGTGTTCGCCGACAGCAAGAACTTCTTTGTCGGCGCGTTCCCGGGCAACAATGCCTTCAACGACGTGCAGACTGGCAAGGCCTTGACCAACGCATTCGGCGTGCCTGGCAACAGTGGCACGACGTATGGCGCGATCACCTTGGGCGCGACCTACAAGCCGAGCATGGAGTTTCTGCCGATGGCGGCGACCCTGCTGATCCGCCCGGAAGTTCGCTACGATACCTCGTTGAACGGCAAGAAGCCCTACAACGGCGGCAAGGACACCGGCGCGTTCACGTTCGGATCGGATTTTGTGCTGACGTTCTGATCTCAGACGTAGTGCTGAAACAGCGGGCCGGGGGGAAACCCCCGGCCCGTTTTTTTATGGCCGAGACCAGCACCGCCGAGGTCAAAGATAGCGGTGGTTATGAGGCGTGAACCTCAAAAAATCGCGCTCCGGCTGACTATCAAGCATCAATTTGGCCCGCGTATTGCATGATACCTAATGCTGTGGCGGCAAGCGCCACGGATGACCACGCGAATAGCGAAAAATGCCAAGGAGCAACCACGATGCGTAAAATTACAGCGATCATTGCCGCCGGACTGTTCAGCCTCTACGCCGCTGGCGCCATGGCGGCCACCTTCATCGGGCCGATCAGCAGCGACAACCAGCTCGCCGCGGCGCCGAACACCGCGTATGCGATCACGATGAAGTCCGACCCCGCGTCCGGTTTCAAGCTTGAAGGCTCGAAGACGACGGTCCTGAAGGGCGGCGATTATCTCGTGGTCGCGGCAGCTCAGGTCGGCGGCACGACCTCGGGCAATATCTGGCTGTGGGTGCGCCTGAATGGCAAGGACGTGCCGGACTCCAACTCGATCCAGAACATCCCCTCCAAGGACTTCACGACGGTTCTGGTGTCGCAGGGCATCATGACGTTGAAGGCCGGCGACGTGATCGAAATCATGTATCAGACGAGCGCCCCGGGCCTCGGCCTGGTCGCGACGAAGCCGGCGAACATGCCCGCCGTGCCGTCCATCATCTTCACCGTCGCCAAGATGTGATCCCTGGAAGGGGCAAACCAGACGCATTGGCGGTCGGAGGAACGTCCACCGGAGCCATGTAGGGGTTCCAGGCCCTCCTGACAGAGGGCGTTGAAATCTCGAAGTTGACTAAAAGACAGGCGCCCTTGGTAAGGGCGCCTGTTTTTTGTTGAACGGCCAGATGCCATTGATTGTGACCCTTCGGGTGCGGTTCAACCCCGTCAAGCCGGCGCAGGCCAACACCCACGCCTGGGCGGCGTTCAAACAGGGGAAAGTGCTGGTGCTGACCGGAACCTGCGCACAAACCTTATCCGTGGGTCAGGATGACGCGGCGACAAACGCCGGAACGTCAACCCTTTCGCCGCTTTGTATTTTTGGCCTAAAATTTAGGCATTTTACCTAAGGTGCGCGATTTTGCCATCTAACTGGCGTGCCAGTACCCTACGGCACCGGCGTTTGAACCTAAAGCGGACTACCAACCCGTAAAATGAATGACGTACCGGCCATCGTTACCCGTCATGCCGACGGAGGT
>CAIUPC010000866.1 GCA_903900905.1 uncultured Acetobacteraceae bacterium | reverse complement strand
GCTGCTGTTGCTCTGGAGCCTCGGCTATCTCGGCACCACGGGCGAGGGCGGGTTCGGGCGCTATGCGATGAACCTGCTCTCCCCCATCTGGCCGTCCGGGTCCTGGCTGCTGGGCCGCGATCTGATGAAGATCCACGCCGCCAATGTCAGCGGGTGGGAGGGGTACAACTACCTCGGCCTCGGCCTCCTCTGTGGCGTCCCGCTCGCCTTCCTGGCCGCCCCGCGCGCGGCCTTGGGGATGGCAAAGGCGCATGCCGGCCTGCTTCTCGCCCTCCTGGCCCTGACCTTGCTCGCGCTCTCCAATCGTGTCGGCGTTGGCTACAGCCGGGTGATCGAGCTGTTTCACGCCCCCGCCATTCTCGAATCCTTCCGCAGTTCCGGGCGCTTCTTCTGGCCCGCGACCTATGCGATGGCGCTGCTCACGGTGCTCGGCTTGTCGAGGATCCGCGCCCCCTGGCCGCGCGCCGCGCTGCTGCTGGCGGTCGTGGCGTTGCAGGCGGCTGACACCACGGCCATGCGCGCCAGCCTCGCGGCACAACTGGCCGCCCCGCCGCGACCCTGGAAGATCGAGGCCGCCGCGCTGCGTCCGGTGCTGGCCGCGCACCGCGCTTTGACCATCTTGCCGCGCTGGGATTGCCTGCCAGCGGATGCATCCATCGACAGCCAGAAGGGCCTGATCCTCGAAATCCTGACCTTGGCGTCGGAAACCGTGATCCCGGTGAACACGATGTACGAGGCCGGCTGGCACCGCCAGCAATCCTGCGACATCGAGGCCGCGGCCCGGGAAACACTCCGTCCCGGGGAGGTCCGGGTCATGCTCCCCAGCGTCGGGGCCGCACTGCGCCCGCTGGTCCCCGACGGCGACCGCCAGTGCCGCCCTATCGGCACGTTGATGGTTTGCGGCCGGGATTAGCCCGCCCGCTGCTTCATCCCAACCGCCCGAAACATTGCCCTTCGCCCGCAGACAAGTCCGTCATGCCGACCCACGGATCAAGTCCGTGGACAGGCTCCGGTCGGCATCCACGACTTTGCAGCCTTATACCAGACGCCGTTGAAATTGCCTCTCCCCCTCCCCTTGAGGGAGGGGGTTGGGGGGAGGGGTCAATCCCCCCGAAAACTGTGCCTTTTCACCCCTCCCCCCAGCCCCCTCCCTCAAGGGGCGGGGGAGACACCATGGGTTAACATCAAGGGCAGCTGGTATTAGACAGGAGAAAGGCGTGGGTGCCGACCGGAGCCTGTCCACGGACTTGATCCGTGGATCGGCATGACGGGTCAGGCGGGATGGTACCGGTGGTAACGCCGCCGCCTCAGCGCCGCACCGCGTACAGCGCGGCGATCCCGGCACCATCGACCCAGCGAAGCCGATCGGGCAGGAGCTCGCGGTGCGCCTCCCCCGGCCGCCAGACCAGCACGTAATCGAACTGCTGCTGCCACTGCCCGATATAGGGGTTGAGCAGCAGGTCCTTCTCCGTCGGCGCGGTCAAAGCCGTATCCGCCGGCATCACCGATTGCTCGACGGCGATGGCGCGATAGGCCGGCCGGACATGCACCGGCTGGAGGGTGCGGGAGGTAAACAGCCCCGGCCAGAACGCCCGGCGATCGATGGTCAGCAAGGGCGCCAGGCTGCCGGGCTTGAAGTCGTAGAACAGCCAGTCACGGAACGGCGGTTTGGCGGCCTCATCCGCGCCCGACACCAGCGCCACGCGCTGCCCCGGCTCCACGGTCTGGATCACCCGGCGGAACGCGGCGATGTCCTCGGTATTGCGCGCCCAGGTGTAGCCGACGACCCCGGCCCGCACCGCCAGCAAGGCCACGAACACCAGTGCGCCGGTGCGCACCATCGGCCCTGTCTCCCCTTTCGGGGCGAGGCCCGCGAACAGCAGCAGCATCGCGAACACCGGCAACCGGCTATCCAGGTTCGCCGCCGTCAGCCAGACCGAGGGCACCACGGGGTAAACCAGCATCAGCAAAGCCGCCGCCAGCAGCAGGCCCGGATGCGTGCGGCACCCGTGGCGCAGGCATTGCAGCCCATAGACCAGCGCGATCACCGCCACCGCCAGCCCATCCACGAGCGGGCTATAGGCGGCGAAGGGCATGCCGAGGCCGGAGAGCTTCCCCGCCTGCCAGGCATTATGCACCGCCCAGTAGTATTCCTTGATCTGCAGCGCCATCGGCCGGCCGGCCACCGACTCCCCCAAGGGCGCGGCGAACAGGAACAGCAGCGCCGGCACCACGAACGGCGCCGCCAGCCGCAGCCCGCGGCCCGCCAGGATGGGGAGGCTCAGCGCCCCCGCGCGGCGCAGCGCCCACAGGCGAACCAGCTGGGTGCAACCGATGGTCAGGCCGAACAGGGCCAGCGCCTCCGCATGGCACATGAACAACGCGATCGCCAAAGCGCTTATCGGCAGCAGGAACCGCCAGCCGCCGCGCGCCCCGCTCTGTTCGGTGCCGCGCAGCCAGAGCGCAACGCCCAGCATGGCCAGCCCCATGCCGGCGACGAAGTTCAGAAACCCCCAGAAGAACAGCCCGTTATAGCAGACCAGCGCCGAGGCCAGCGGCCAGAACGAGCGCCCGCCAAACGCCACCCGATGCACCGCCACCACCCCCACGCCGGGCAGCAGCAGCGCCAGCGCGATAAACACCCGCCCCGCCACATCCAGTGGCATCAGATGACTGAGCGGCGGCACGATCAGATCCATCGCCAGATTGGGCACCATCCCCCAACCGACCTCATAGATTTTCGCCAGCACCGGATCCGCGTGGATCTGGGTGATGATGAACATCCGCGCGAGATGGTTCGGATAATCCCCCATCGGCGGCAGCGCCGTCACACTGAGCGGGAGCGCCAGCATCACCGCCAGAGCGGTGGCCACCGCCCACCACAGGCGGTTCGGCGCATCGGGGGACATGACACTCTGGGCCGAAGCGGCGCTCTCAGAAATCGGCATGAGCTTTCACGGGGCGGGAGGGGGCGGATCGAAGGCCGCTTATCGCCCAAGCGCTGGTTGGTGGATAGCGGAGGGCGATGGGCCTCTTTGCTCAGGCCGCACGACGAAACGCGAAGGTTTGCCCGGCATCGGGCGTGGTCACAAAGCGGAAGCGCGTCAAAGAGGACAGCACGGCGACGCACTGCGGCCGGATGACGCGGCCCGGACGACAGCTGACGGCGAGGCTACCAACCCGATGGGATTAGTGAACTCGAATAGAAACAAGCGGTAATTGACCCACTCCAACCCGCCTTCGCGGTCCAACCGGCGGGCTATGAAATATTCAACTGCTTTGGTGCTCCTGGGTGGGCTCCGTTACCCAAAATATTTGAAGCGCGTCACCTTTAATCTGGCCGCAACGACAAGGAGCCTTGCCGAATTGCCGGCCACCATGTGTCGCGGCTCACCGATCTTGGGCGCCGGGGCGGTTGGTCCCTTCCCTGATAGGCAAGGGTATATTATTCTCCTTCCAATGGAGGATGGCAAGATGCAGTATAGGGTTATCTGGCTGACGATCATGGTTTCGACTGTCGTGTTGGCGTACAGCACTTCGAACGCTCAGTCTGTCGGCTCCCCAGCACGTATTGGGCCAAGTTTTGATTGTGCAGCGGTGCATACTCCTGCGGCACAACTGATTTGTAGCAGCCCTATGCTATCGCGAATTGAGGTTATATTCGGACAGACCTATTACGCGCTGCGCCATCTAGGTGGTCCGACTGGCAAGCAATCTCTTAAGGCCGAGGCGGTGAGTTTCGAGAAACGGACCTTGCAGCGGTGCGGAGTGCCAGACTCCGGCTCGTTACCTCCAGATCCCGGACCATGG